>NZ_JAUBUC010000032.1:6546-72543 GCF_036705285.1 Microcoleus sp. B4-C1
CCAACACCAACACCGACGCCAACCTCGCCAACACCAACACCGACGCCAACCTCGCCAACACCAACACCGACGCCAACCTCGCCAACACCAACACCGACGCCAACACCAACGCCAACAATTACACCGACGCCAACACCGACGCCAACACCACCAATTACACCAACACCAACACCGACGCCAACACCACCAATTACACCAACACCAACATCGCCAATTACACCGACACCAACACCAACGCCTACAGTTTTTCCGCCGACACCAACACCAACGCTTACAGTTTTGCCGCCGACACCAACACCAGTGCAAATCATCATGCCGCCGGCGATACCTGCTGATAATTTAGTCAGAAAAATCACTGTAGGTTCCAGTACCGGAAGCTATAAGGATGCTATCAGCAGCAGCAAGATTGATGATTACTACAAATTCAGTTTAGGTGCTAGGAATGACTTCAACTTGTCGCTGAGCGGACTGAATGCAGATGCTAAAGTTGAGTTGCTCGACAGTGGCGGAAATACGATCGCCACTTCCAACAATTTGGGCACCGCATCCGAGTCAATCAACCGCACTTTAGAACACGGTACTTATTACGTCCGAGTCTCCTTAGCCAACGGTGGAGAAACTCCTTACAATCTCGATCTCTCTGCTAAACCCCGTCTTCCAGGCATCACCACTACAGGTTCAGATGACCGAGTTTACAAAGCTGGAGAGTTGATATCAGTTATAGACGGAACATTCGCCCCCGCCACTGACATATCTGCCCCGCTGATTAACATCGATGATTTCCGCGCAGCACCGCGTTTTGCCGGAATAGACGGCAATGGTTTTGCAACAGTAATTTTGGATACTGGCATCGATCTAGACGACCCATTTTTTGGTTCTGATAGTGATTCAGACGGCATTGCCGATCGCATTGTCTACAATTACGATTACGCCTATGGCGATGACGAAGCTGACGACGTTGACGGACACGGTTCAAACGTCTCTAGTATTGCTACTTCCCAAAATGGAGTCCACACAGGGATGGCACCCCGTGCTAACATCATTCATCTCAAAGTTTTGGATGATACGGGCAGCGGCACTTTCGCGAATATAGAACAAGCTTTGCAGTGGGTGGTAGAAAATGCAGCGGCGTACAATATCGCCAGTGTGAATATGTCACTCAGTGATGGCCGCAATTACAACAGCCTCCAAACGAGGGGCATTAGCGATGAACTAGCAGAGTTAGCAGCACGGAATGTAATTGTTGTTTCCGCATCGGGGAACGATTTCGGGCCATTGGGCTATAACAGCGTTCAGGGTGTTGGCTACCCCGCAGCCGATCCTAACTCACTCTCAATTGGTGCGGTGTACGATGCGAACCGGGGTTATCGGACACACGGATCTGGCGCGATCGCCTATACCACCGATGCTGATCGCATTACACCATATTCTCAGCGCCACTCCACTTTAACAACCGTTTTTGCTCCCGGTACTTTAATTACCGGTGCTGGCCCGGACGCCCCTTTGACTAGCTATTCCGGTACCAGTCAAGCTGCACCTCATGTTGCTGGAATAGCAGTGTTAGCGCAACAGTTAGCCCAGCGAGATTTGGGCCGCCGGCTGACACCAACTGAGTTTGTGAATTTCTTGCTGTCAAGCGGCGTCACGATTAATGACGGCGACGACGAAGACGATAACGTGATCAATACTGGCTTAAACTTCAAGCGCGTTGATATGCTGGCTTTGGCTCAAGGTATTGTCGGCAACAACCCGCCAGTTGTCAATCGTTCTCTGTTTTCTCAAAGTGCAGCGCTAGGTTTTTCTCAAAGCGGTAATGCTTTTAATTTAGCAGCCAATACCTATACTGACCCCGATCCGGGCGACAGCATTAATTATTCGATCGCCCTGGCAAATTCTAGCGCTTTAAGTTCATCTGCATTTACCTGGAGAACCGATCGCAATGGCGGTTCCTACCGCCAACCAATTGCCGGTTCAACTTTCCCGGAAATTCCTTTACCTTCCTGGCTAACTTTTAATTCGGCAACTCGCACGATTAATTTAGGCCCAACTCGTCCAAGATCGTTCAATTATTGGCTGAAATTAACTGGAACTGATGAATCTGGCGCGAGTGTTAGCGAGGTAATTCGGTTCAAGAGTGGTGGCCTCGGCGGTTTTGTGATTGACGGTTATATTGCTGGTGCTACGGTCTTTTTCGATGCCAACAAAAACGGTGTCCTCGATGCTAGCGAACCTTCTGCCACTACTGCGGATAACGGGGAATTCGATCTCGATCTCGACTCCACCATTTTTGACAAAAATCAAAATGGCGAACTCGATCCAGAGGAAGGCAATATTGTTGCTTTCGGCGGCATTGATACGGCAACTGGTTTGCCTTTGGAAACGCCTGTCACTGCCCCGCCTTACGCTACGGTTGTCACTTTGTTAACCACTTTAGTAGCGGATTTAATTGACAAAGGAATTGACAGCGATCGCGCCGAATCTCTCGTCAAATCTTCTCTTTCTATTCCCGCTAATGTTGACATAACGGGTTTAGATCCGATCGCAGCTACCGAAAACGCGATCGCGGGTGGGGTAGAAACTTTGACTGCAATGGTCAAGGTACAAAACGTCATTACCCAAACTGCTGCTTTAATAGACGGTGGGTCGATTCTGGACAATACCGACAGCGTAAAAGCAGTTGTAAGTGCGATCGTTCAACAAATTCAATCGGGGACAACTTTCAATCTCAGCGATCCCAACCAGTTAGCAACAATTGTCGATCGCGCCGCCACCGCAGCCCAACAATTTGACTCGGATTTAAACACTCAGCAATTGTTGCAAATTGCCCCGGATGCAGCTAAGGTAATGGCCGCAGCAAATCAGCGCGTTGACCAAGTTGTATCCAGCACAGCAACAGCTTCAGTTAACCGGGAAGTTGCCCGCGTCCAAAAAGTAGCCCTAGGTGAAACCTCTAAAGACTTAAAAGCAGTCGGTACAGGTACGAAATCGATCGCCCAAGTTGTTGCCGAAAATACTGGTACTGCCTTAGATACCAAAATTCAACAAACGACATTGCCCGATACACCTGCCGTTGCGGTGATTCAAGGAGAAATAGATGCGATCGCAGCTAACTCCAATCTCATCGGCACTGACGGCGACGACAGCCTCGACGGCGACAGTGGCAGCGATACAATGGCCGGCAAACGCGGCAATGATACTCTCAGCGGTTTGGGTGGCAACGACTGGATACAGGGCAATCAAGGCAATGATTCTCTCGACGGTAGCGACGGCGATGACACTGTTTACGGCGGCAAAGAAAGCGATATTTTGTTCGGCAGTAATGGGGAAGATATCCTATTTGGAAATCGCGGTCAAGATAGCTTGAGTGGAGGTGAAGGCAATGACAGTCTTTACGGCGGTCAAGCTAACGATATTCTGCTGGGCGGTAACGGATCCGACTTTCTCAGCGGTGACAACGGGGATGACAGCTTGATAGGAGGAAATGGGAGCGATCGCTTCTTAATTTCAGCCAATTCTGGCAGCGATATCATTTTCGATTTTGAAGCCGGTATCGACTTCCTCGCACTTGCCGACAATTTAACCTTCTCGCAACTTTCTATTGTCCCTAGCAACAGTGCAATTTTAATCACCTTGACAGCAACTGGCGAAATTTTAGCTGCTATCAATGGCGTGACAGCTAACCAAATTACCATCGCCGATTTCACTTAAAACATTAGGGACACAGGCAAATCCTGTGTCCCTAAAATTCCTTTTCTAGTAAGCTTTTCTCCATTTAAATTGTGTGTCAAAAACCACTCAAATTATTGTGGGATGGGCTTCTAGCCCGTCCCGAATATGCAATTTAAACGCGCAACAGCTTAAGACTTCAGTTTTTTCTTACATATTTGGGTCAATCAAGATTTGCATTCCTTACTACAAAAGGTCAATCAGAACTAAAGTCTTTACAAAATCCAAAATTCAAAATTTGAAATTGCGGGGAGGGTAAAAATCTAAAATCTAAAATCTAAAATTGATTGACTGTAATTGTGAAATAGTTTTCAGGAGGACAAAATTATGGTAGTTATATGCGGTGACAATCTCGATAATTTTCTAGCAGGTGAAATTGGCGATGATTCGCTGTGCGGGCTGGGAGGCAATGATACTCTATTTGGTTTGAATGGTAATGACACTTTAGATGGCGGAGAAGGAAATGATTGTCTCGCAGGTGGAGTCGGTAGCGATCGCCTTTTGGGCTACTCTGGTAACGACAGTCTCAGCGGTGGCGAAGGCAATGACAAAATTGAAGGAGGTGCCGGGAATGATCTTCTTGAGGGTGGCGAAGGCGCGGATTTAATCAGAGGAGAAGACGATAATGATAGTATCTTGGGAGGGTCTGGCAATGACTGTCTTATCGGCGGTCAAGGCAATGATACGGTGCTCGGAGGAGATGGAGACGATCTCTTGTTTGGTAGCTTCAACAACGACTTGTTAATGGGTGGCAAAGATAACGATCTCCTGTTGGGAGACAGTGGGAACGACACTTTAAGAGGTGACTTAGATAATGACTACCTTAACGGCAATTCAGGAGACGATTTGCTTGAGGGAAATGAAGGCAGCGACACCCTGATTGGCGGGCCGGGCAATGACACATTAGTGGGTTACGGCTTTTCCTCAACAGTAGCACAAATTGATTATTTGATCGGGCAAGATGGAGCCGACTTATTTGTTCTCGGTTCGTCAAATGCCAGCCCTTACCTATTCTATAGCGGTGACAATGCCCATGCCGTTATTGAGGATTTTAACCGGGGCGAAGGCGACAAAATTCAAGTCGTTGGGTTCGTACAAGATCGTAATATTCCTCGCTTCTTCTTTTATCGATTTGAATCTTATGATGACGGTATGACACGGGGAACTCGGATATTTGTCGGATCGGATTTAATCGCCGACGTTAAAAATGTTACTGATGTGAATCTCTCAGATTGCGCGAGCGTTTCGACTGGGTTTACACCGCCATCGCGAGACTTTCCATCCTTGCCATCTCTGCCGGGAATTCGCTTTCCGATACCGCCGCGTCCCACTCCTTTCTCGCCCATACTGCCAGTTTTTGTGGAACGTTTGCTTCCTTTTCAATTGTGATAAAACTTACGGATGGGGGCAATCACCGATTTTTTTACGGAAGTAGGCAGGTTGCAGCCAGCAGATTTTGTTAGTAAAGACTGAAGTCCTGACTACAAAACAAGATTCGGTTGGACGATCGAACCTGTTCGGGTTACTCGATCGACCATGAGGGCGTTTGGGGCCAAAAGGTAAAGTTTTACGATCGAGATGAAATTTGGGATCTCCCGGCAAACCTGTTTCCGGCTCGGACTGCTTTCTGTAGCTCAGCCTTCCCCGCATAGTAGCTTGGGCGGATGTTGAGATTCCGAAAAAAGCCTTTTAAGTGTCCAAAAAGCGATCGCCCGCGTGAAAATTGCACGGCAATTATGTTACATTTTTTATCACAGTCTGGAATTCGATCGGGCAACGCCAGCGAGTAGGGACAAGCCACCGCTTAGTTTCCCAGGGCTTGCAGGCGATCGCACAAGAGAGTTCCTTTCGTTAGCTCCAAATTTAACTAATTTGGCGTAAATCCCACGCTGTAATTGTACTCAATTGGGCGTCGGGATATAAGCCAAGCAAGGTCTATGAAAAAGAGCGACAATTTACTGTTTCTCTAGCAAAGAAACGTGTAAGATATAAGTGGTTGCGACCCACCCACTCGACTGCAAACAACAGGCTACAGTAGCAGTAATATGCTTGGCCTTGGACAACTGCGAGAGAAAGGGGGAAAGAACAGACCGCTGGTTGACAAGGTACGCCCTGTTGTGAAATATAATCCATGTTTGTTGTACGAAATAGTTTTTTGCCTTGGGAAACAGGGTTTCTGCGTGGGTTCCCTAGGAAGGGATAAAGGGTGTAAAAGCCCAGAGATGCTGTGTCAGACTCGGATCGTCTTCAGTGACGAATACCCAGTAATGGGATACCCAACAGAGCAACGGCAAACGAGACACGAAGCCCGAACTATAACGGTATTCCGTTTAGTTTGGGTATTTCACAAAATAGCCTCAGGCATTTGCTAGTAAAAGCAAGCTGCTCGGCGCGGGGCGACAAAAAACCTTGTGGCTGCTGCCCTGAACCTCAACCACAGCAATATTCTTTTAGGAATTCTGGCTCCATGTTTTCTAAACAAATCACCGACTCAAAAACCTACCAGTGGTTTGAGGAACGCCTGGAAATTCAGGCGCTCGCCGATGACATCACTACAAAGTATGTACCCCCCCACGTCAATATTTTCTACTGCTTGGGCGGAATTACTTTAGTTTGCTTTCTGATCCAGTTTGCTACTGGCTTCGCCATGACTTTCTATTACCGTCCGACGGTAGCAGAAGCTTTTTCTTCAGTGCAATACCTGATGAATGAAGTCAACTTCGGCTGGCTGATCCGCTCCATCCACCGCTGGTCTGCCAGCATGATGGTACTGATGATGATTTTGCACACCTTCCGGGTTTACCTGACCGGCGGCTTCAAAAAGCCCCGCGAGTTAACCTGGGTGACAGGAGTAATCTTGGCAGTCATCACTGTTTCTTTCGGCGTGACCGGCTATTCGCTGCCTTGGGATCAAATCGGTTACTGGGCGGTTAAAATCGTTTCGGGCGTCCCCGAAGCCATCCCGTTTGTCGGCTCTTTGATGGTTGAACTGCTGCGTGGCGGTGTCAGCGTCGGTCAAGGCACTTTGACTCGCTACTATAGCTTGCACACGTTTGTGTTGCCTTGGCTGATTGTAGTCTTCATGCTGGCTCACTTCTTGATGATTCGCAAGCAAGGTATCTCTGGCCCGTTGTAAATTTTGAGTTGTGGGGGCGGTATTCTTTTGCCCCCCCCACTGAATTGTGAATTGAAAATTCCGAATTCATCACTCATCAAAAAATTGGGCACGAAACCCCGTCCTTCTAGGACGGCTTTGTATTAGCATCTAGATGGTCACTGACCCACTGTCCGTCGATGGATTCAGACAGCTCGGGCGGGCGAAGTCCAGTTTGACTGGCGGCGAAGACAAATCGGTAGACCGGGAAAAGAGGATAGGGCAATGGCAAACATCCCTAGAATCAAAACAATACATAAGAATTCCTTTTGGGGTTTTCGACACATAAGAACCGCAGGGCTTGCGGGGATAGTCTGTGGAGCGAACGTAAGACCAATACTCCTTGAGGGTGGAGGCAGTTGCAAAGAAGCAGAAACCTAAATTGTGAGGTTTAGGAATCACCGCACCTGATAGTCGGTGAGGATGTCAAGATATTTATTTACGGCCAATACTTCCTGCGATCGCCCCGCTGATTGAGACTAACGAATACAGCGGAATGGCAGGCCCGGGTAAAACTAAAAGGAGAACACTCTCACTATGTCTATTATCAAAAAACCAGATTTGAGCGATCCCGCGCTCCGCGCTAAGCTCGCTAAGGGCATGGGTCACAACTATTACGGCGAACCAGCTTGGCCTAATGACTTGCTCTACGTTTTCCCTATAGTCATCATGGGAACGATTTCTCTGTGCGTGGGTTTGGCTGTACTAGACCCGGCTTTGGTTGGCGAACCTGCTAATCCTTTTGCTACTCCGCTGGAAATTCTGCCGGAATGGTATTTGTGGCCTGTGTTCCAACTCCTGCGCGTTTTGCCTAACAAATTGTTGGGTATTGCTTGCATGGCTGGTGTTCCCGTTGGCTTGATTTTGATTCCGTTCATCGAGAGCGTTAACAAGTTTCAAAATCCGTTCCGCCGCCCTGTTGCTACTACTGTTTTCCTCTTGGGAACTGCGTTCACTCTGTGGTTGGGTATTGGTGCTATTTTCCCGATCGACAAATCTTTCACACTGGGTCTTTTCTAAGATTTAAGTTTGCTTGATTTTGACGCCTGCGGGTTTCCTGTAAAGTGCTTTTGTACTGCTGGGAAACTTTAGCGGGCGTCATTCGATTTTAGATTTGAGATTTGAGATTTTAGATTTGGGATTTGAGATTAAAGAATTGAAGAATTTGGGATTGGGGATTTCATTTTATTTTAGATTAAAGATTAAAGAACTGAATAATTGAATAATTGTGGATTGGGAATTTCAATTGATTGAAGAATTGAACCATTTAAGAATTGAAAGATTGGGGCTTGGGAATTTGGGGTTTTTAGCTCTATTATTTAATAATAGTCAGTAATTACAGCATATTCCATGTATATGTAGTACACACAATCTTGTAGTAAGTAAGGTGCGTCGCCACTCGTCAATCTGCAAGTTCTATTTAAAAGGTCGCAGATCCGCACCCTACATAGGATAGCGAATTAAATAACTTACAATTTTAATTGTTATTGTGGGATGGGCGTCCCGCCCGTCCTTTTTGGACGGGCGGGACGCCCATCCCACTTTCAAGAGTGGAAGTTATTTAATTATCATTCCATATTAAAATCACACAACATAAATATAGCGGCTACTGTACTTCATCAACCACCAAATATGCTGTAATTCTCTGAATTTATTCAATTAAATTCAGCAGCATACAGAAGCCTAAAATATTATATCTAAATATATCAGCACAAACAAAACCATAGTATTTTGTAGGGGCGAGTTCCTGTAAATATCTACGGTTAGGTGCGACTCTCAGAGATTGGGGCTAATACTTGAGAAGCTTGAGAGGCAGAAAGTAGATATACTTACCAGAAATTGTTAAAAATTCCACTCAATCTCCGGGACAAGGCTAGATTTGGGCGCAGACATATTCAGTACAACTATATCTATATTGCCACTGCGTTCGCAAATAAACATGGCTAGAGCTATACGTACTGATTTTGGTAATTTTGGGGGGTATTGAATCCCGCTCAATTGCCGCTCAATACCCTCTTGCTGCTAACTGCAAAGCGCGTTATGGCGAGTGATTCTCGGAGGAATTATGATGAACCTAAATTTAGATACTATTTTCTCATCGCTGATGAACCCGGCACTGAATGAGTTTCAGGCTTGGGCTTTGCAAAACCCGGAAGAAAGTCTCAGCAAAACGATGTTACCGCCGATCGCCCTGATTGAGGGTTTGATTGCCAACGAACCCACCTATTTGCCACTAAAACGGCTGGCTTTCGGAGCGAACTTTTGCTGCGCGGGGCAAGTCGTGATGGGAGAGTTTGACACCCTAGAAAAAGCACTCACATCGCCCCAGGCGCGCGGATGGCGGCTTGGTACTTCTGTACTCGATCCCGATCGCGCGCCCAACCAAGATGTCGGCGGCAGAAACCTTTTTCTACTGTCTTTGTCCGATCGCGAAACAGACGGTAGCAGCAACCACGCGGCATTCAGAAGCTGTATGCAGAAATATCTCTTCAACAGTGCGACAACGGATCGCCAAGGAGACGAAATCGCCCGACGGTTACTCGATCGGCTAGCCGCAGATTATGCCGAGATGTCGCACGGTGCGGGGGGAGCGTTTTTTACCGATGTCAAGCGCGGTTGGATGGGATTTTTAGTCCGATACCTGCACTACGTCATCTTTGGGATTAATCCAGACGATTCAGAGTCGATCGAACTTCTCACCGAATTGCATTACACCCGCCAAAGCCCGCTGCACTACTTCGCCGTCATCGGTAGCCTATTGGAAAGCCTGAACCTGTTTGGACACGGTAATTTGTCCACTCTAATCGAGCGTGCAGCGACTATCTATGAAAATTCGCCAGCCTTAGCCAACTTCGAGGAGAGCTCGGAAAACAACGGCATGACTAAGCGGGAATTGGCAAAGCTGATGACATCGATTATGGGGATAGCGGGACTGCAAGGCCCCCTGCACCTAGGCTACACAGCAATGGGATACCGCCCTCTCCCCGCCTATAAAGGACAGCAGACGGCCGAAATTAACCCGACTGATTTTTGGGATCGGCTCGATTTGGACGATCGCCAGTCGATCGAGCTTTTCCTCCTCGAATGCGCCCGCCTCTGGGCCCCCGTCAGCGCCACCCACCGAGTCGCGACAGAGCCCTTCACCGCAACGGTAGCGGGCAAAGAGCGCACCTTCCCCGCCGGAACCAAGGTACTGATACCGCTCAGTTTGGGGCTGCTAGACGAGGGTTTCTGGGGATCTACGGTATACGAATTCAACGCTAAGCGGGAGAATCTGTGCCCTTTTCATATGGGTTTTCATTCCGTGGGCGATCGGAGTGCGGGACGGATTTGCCCAGCTAAAGACATAGCACTCAAGATGCTGGTGGATGTCGTGAGTACGGTAGGCAAAGTGCGACGAGCTTCTGAGCCGAATTTGCGGCGGTAATTAATCCAAAAGCTCGCATCAGATAGCGGTTGAGACTGAGATATTGCACCATTGTCAAGAACAGGCTGTCCGGCCTGTTCCACAAAGAATTAATTGCTTGTGGGGAGTAGGGGTTGGGCAGGAGAACCCGCACATAAAAGCCTTATTGGCAATGATGCAAGATGTGAGTTGAAACCGCACGCCACACAAACGAAGTCCGATCGATCGACTCAGAAATCAAGGGGGTATCTAATACGAAACCAAAACACGACTATTTTGAGGATAAATAATACCATGTTAATCGAACAAAAGCAACTAAAAGACATCGCGAATTGGATGAAAGTAGAACATCCAGCGGAGTTACCTGAAGTCCTGCAAGGTATCTTTTTTATGGACGGGAATGTTTTACCAGACGATTGTCTGACGATGTACAGTTCAGACTGGAATGCTGACGAACGGACGTTATTGCTGCGTGTTTTTGACCCTGTTATCTGGACATTTCATTCATCAATGGCGGGACGGATGTTAATTTATTTAGTTAAATTTTCTCGCTTCAGCTACTTGTTCCGATTCTCTGATGCAACTTTGCAGCACGGACACATTACGCCGATAGTGTTTGGATGGTGTGTACCGCCGTGGCTGGTAGATTTTTTGATCGATCGAGATCCAAACACTCCGAATGGAGATATCTGGCATCGCACAAACTCGTTTTTCGGCAAACCTGCTGAGAGCGGATATATACTTCGCAGGGTTGTAGACAAAGATGGCAATTACACCTCAGCGTTTCCAGATATGCTGTCTAAAGTGGAGAGTGATTGTTTAATCATTACCCAAGAGTGAAAATATTTAGGGAAACTACAAAACCCGCTTAATTAGGCGGGTTTTGTCGATCGAAGTGGCGGAAATAGTCGCCTTCATGGCATCATGAAACTTGTCCCTCACATCATTGAAATAGATGACCCCTCAAAACTCCCCTGTTTCCCCTGTCACCTGGATGGAAGACCGAGTTCTGCTAATTGACCAAAACCGATTGCCGAAAGAATACGGTGTAGTCGAAATTAGCCGCTGCGAAGATATGGCTGAGGCGATTAAAACTATGATAGTCCGAGGAGCTCCGGCGATCGGGGTAGCCGCAGCCTACGGGATGTATTTGGGGGCGCGAGAAATCGAAACGGGCGATCGTACCGAGTTTTTTACTAAACTAGAACAAGTTGGCGAGTTATTGCGATCGACTCGTCCCACTGCGGTTAATTTGTTTTGGGCAATATCGCGAATGCTCAAAACTGCCGAGAGAACTAGCGGTTCCGTCGAACAAGTGCAAAAAACTTTGTTAGAAATGGCCAAAACCATTCAAGCAGAAGACTTGCAAACTTGTAAAGATATCGGCGACAAAGGTTTAGAAGTTCTGCCCGCTACACCCGAAAAATTGAACTTACTAACTCACTGCAATGCCGGTGCATTAGCAACAGCAGGCTACGGTACTGCTTTAGGTGTATTTCGTTCTGCTTGGCGAGAAGGAAGACTTGGAAGAGTTTTTGCAGACGAAACTCGGCCCCGTCTCCAAGGTGCAAAACTGACCACTTGGGAATGCGTGCAAGAAGGAATTCCTGTCACATTAATAGCTGACAATATGGCCGCCCACTGCATGAAACTCGGAATGATTCACGCAGTAGTTGTCGGTGCAGACAGAATCGCGGCTAACGGCGACGCCGCCAATAAAATTGGCACTTACAGTTTAGCAATTGTTGCCAAAGCTCACAATGTCCCGTTTTTTGTCGCCGCGCCTCTATCTACCATAGATTTTGAACTTTCCGACGGCAGCCAAATCCCCATTGAAGAACGCGATCCAGTTGAAATGTATCAAGTTGGAACTACGCGAATTTGTCCTGTGGGAGTTGAATTTTACAATCCCGCTTTTGACGTAACTCCGGCGGAGTTAATATCGGGAATAATCACAGAACACGGTACGGTTGCTCCTGGGGCGTTGAAACAGTTTCAGGCAAAACAATTAGTTTAATTATATGTTTCTCAACTGCTCATTCCACCGGGTATCTGTGAAATTAAGCAGGATTTATAGCAGCCGCAACTGGCAGCTCAAAGTTGCGATCGCAGCTCTAACTCTGCCAGTTGTTTTCAGTCCCGTCTCCGAAGCTCAAGTGTCACAAACGCTTAAAGCTAAGGAATTACAAGCGAAAAACTTTGTGGGTTCGATGAATAAAGCCCAGCAAGTTTACTATGCAGAAAAAGCAGGATTTACAAGTTCTGTTTCCAATCTATTGGTTTATCTCGGTCTCCAAGTTAAACCTAACTCAGCCAATTACAGCTACTCGATCGGTATGGTGAAAAAAGGTGCTGTATTTAACTACGGAGTATCGAAGCAAGCTAATCTCAAAAGTTTTGTGGGGGGAGTGTTTTTGGTGGCAAACAAAACCCAAACAATCTTGTGTATAAATGCTGCTCCTGGCAAGACTAAACCAGCTAATCCAACTAATACTAAAGGGGTTTTAGCCTGCGGTGCTAATACAGCAAAAGTTACTCAATAAATTATGTCTAATTTACTGGGTAATTTAGCAAATAACTGGATAGTAAATGCAGCTTTAGCTAAGCAACTGCTGGAAAAAAAAGCTACTTTACTAGATGCTCGCGCACCCATTTTAAAGTGGTTTTGCCGTCTCCCACCAGCTATTCCCGTAACTTGGCAGGAATTTTCGCGATCGGACTTTCCCCACAAGGGAAAAATTATCGAAAATAACACAGTTTTAACTCAAAAACTGCAAGCAATTGGTATTTGTCAAGACAAACCTGTCATAGTCGTTGCCGATGCGGTGAAAGGGTGGGGCGAAGACGGGCGAATTGTTTGGATGTTGCGGAGTTTGGGACACGAAAAAGCAGTTTTTGTCGATGGAGGATATCGAGCTTTAATGAAAGCTGGAATTAATCGAGTAAAAGCTGCAAACAATCCATCGAAAACAGGAGATTTTGTAATATCTCGTCGCTCGAATTGGGAAATTAAACAGGATGAATTGAAAGCTATTTTAAAAGATGATAATTTAGTTATTATTGACGCCAGAGAGCCGCGAGAATATGCAGGTAAAACGCCTTACGGAGAAAAGCGGGGCGGCCACATTCCCGGTGCGGTTCACCTCTATTACAAACAGTTAATGGACAAACAGGGACAACTGCTGGATCGCGGGGAAATTGTTGCTATTTTGCAGCAGAAAGGAGTTTCACAGTCAACTCAAATTGTGAGTTATTGTAGCGGGGGAATTCGCTCTGCATGGTTGACTTGTGTCTTGACAAATGTGGGATTTAATGCTAAGAATTATGCAGGTTCAATGTGGGAATGGTCGGCTTCGCCAGCAGATAGCTATCCCCTGAAAAAAATTAAAACTAGCAATTAGAAATTAGTCGTAGGGTATGTCAGTCGTAGGGCCCTAGGGTGCGTCAGAAGAGAGTCTCTCAATTATCGATAAAAGCAGGGTAAGCTCATCTAATTTGGTATAAATTGTACTTGACAAAAAGCCGCCAATAGGCTCTATATCTGTGCACCGAACTCAAACCTATAATCAAGTTTGAATCTTAACAAAGTCAATCAAGTTGAAACGGAGTCAAAGACAATGACAAAGGGTTTTGCACCTATATTGAAACTCGCTGTAAAATCTCAAGCCAAAAGAGCAGAAAAACGACATTTAACACCTCTGGGCGACATCCAAGCCAATTTATTGAATTATGTAGCAGAAATCCCGGACCCCAGAGTTCAAAGAACCCAAAAACACTCATTAAAAGATATTTTAGTAATCTCTATTTTAGCAGTCATTGGCGGTGCCGAAGGTTGGGAAGACATGGAAAATTATGGCATCGCTAAACAGTAATGGTTAGAGGAATTTCTCGAATTACCCAATGGTAAGCTGTGGAGTATTTAAACCACTAACGAGGCCAGTAGGGTGCGTCAACCGTAATCAAGGCGTAAAAGCTTTGCATTTGGTCACGGCTTGGGCAAGTGAACAGCGTTTAGTTTTAGGGCAAGTTAAAGTTGAGGATCATTCCAACGAGATTACGGCAATTCCGGCACTCTTAGAGTTATTAGACCTGACCGGGGCTCACGTTAACATTGATGCGATGGGAACTCAAACCGAGATTGTGAAACAAATTCGCCACAAAAAAGCTGATTATATTGTATCTCTTAAAGCTAATCACCCCACTTTACATTCTCAGGTTAAAGAAGGGTTTGATACCAGAAGAGCTAATAAGTTTGAAGGCATTAAAGTTAGTTATAACCAACAGATTGAAAAGGGACACCATCGCACTGAAAAACGTTATGTTTGGGCTGTTCCTTTAGAGGCTTTCGGTGGTCTTTATCAACAAGACCAGTGGTCGGGACTGCAAACCATCGTCATTATTGAAAGAATCCGCCATCTTTGGAACAAAACGACTCATGAAGTCCAATTTTATCTAACTTCTCTGCCTGCGGATGCTCAACTTCTTGGTCGTGCCATTCGTCAACATTGGACTATTGAAAACCAAGTTCATTGCACTTTAGATGTCACGTTCCATGAGGATCAATGTCGGATTCGTTAAGGTTATAGTCAAGAGTAATTTGACCATCTTGAGACGGATGGCACTTAACGCTCTTAATCAGGAGAAAACATTGCCGCGTAGTCTTCGTCAAAAAATCAAACAGGCTTCTATGAATAATGATTATATGATGACTGTTCTCAACTCCTTTTGTCAAGCTTGATTGAGATGCTCTTACCCTGCTTAAATTATCTCATAAATTAGATAATTTAGGCACGATGAGTTAACCGATGTTTGCTAAAATTATTTTGGCGATCGGTGTCGATCGCCAAAACCAGCAACTTCTGCCAGCGTATAAAGCGGGCGGCCCTTCACCTCCTCGTAAATACGCCCTATATACTGACCCAAAATCCCAATACTCACCAACTGCACCGCACCCAAAAAGAAAACAGCCATCATCACAATTGTCAAACCCGTTAAGGCAGAACTTGGATAAAAAAGCCGCCAATACAAAATTAAAAAAGCCATTAACACAGATATAAATGCAGCAAATAACCCCATATAAATCGAAAGTCTGAGGGGAACTTTTGAAAAAGATACTAAACCATTCATCGCCAAACTTAAAGATTTTCTGAAGGTATACTTAACCTCGCCAGCAAAACGCGGATCGCGTTCAAACTTAACCGCCGTTTGTTTAAAACCAATCCAAGCCCGCAGTCCCCGAATGTAACGATTGCGTTCTGGCATGGCGTTGAGTACATCCACCACGCACCTATCCATCAAACAAAAATCTCCGGTATCTATCGGAATATCAACATCAGCAAGATGGCGCAAAATGCGATAATACATATAAGCCGGCAACCGCTTAAACCAACCTTCTTGACGGCGTTGAGTGCGTTGAGCGTAAACAACTTGATAGCCCTGCTGCCACTGTTCTACCATATCTATAATTAGCTCTGGCGGGTCTTGTAAATCGCCGTCCATGATGACTACGACTTGACCGCTAGAAAAGTTTAAACCAGCAGTTACAGCTATTTGATGACCGAAATTACGGGCCAAACTGAGGTAACAAATTCGCGCGTCTTTTTCGTGCAATTCTCGCAAAAGTTCGAGAGAGCGATCGCGACTGCCATCATTGATTAAAATTAATTCTACTGGGCCGTCCATTCGATCCATCACGGCACTAATTCGCCGATACAATTCCGCGAGATTTTCTTCTTCGTTATAGATAGGAATTACCAAGGAATACTTAGGTGTATCGTTCATTGCAGTTTCTGTTTAAAAATCGGCTTTTCAACCGTTAAATCAAAAGTTTCTTTTTACCCAAACACGCGGGCTGCTTCACAAGAGAGGTTCGGCACGTAATTTCGCTCTTTGAGCCAGACAACAGCAGCCCCCAAAATAGCCGCATACCAAAACTTATCTATTTTCTTAAATACGAAAAATAAAAGATACCATAAGAATGACACACGCCAAGCTCAAACATCTGTTATCATAGATGTTTAGTCAGACTATAAAAATTACAATCATAACCCATCGATTCAAAATTGCATGACAAATTCCAATTATCTTTGGCAAGCAAATCAAGACTTAAGCGAAGCTTGTCTGCAACATCCCTTTGTCAGAGGGATTGCTGACGGCAGCCTCCCCCAAAATAGTTTTGCATATTACGTTGCACAAGACGCATTTTTTCTGGGAGCCTTCGCTCGTGCTTATAGTATCGCTGCGGCAAAAGCACCCGACTGGGAGGGGTTTGAAATTCTCCACAATCTCGGTAGTGGCGTTTTAGAAGAACTTCGTTTGCATCAAGGATATGCAGCCAAATGGGGTGTAAACTTGCAAGAGGCAAAACCGGGAATCGCTACCCGCCGCTACACAGATTTTTTATTAGCGACAGCCTGGGGGAGTGGTGTAGGTTTGACAGTAGCCGCCATGACTCCTTGCTTGCGGTTGTATGCTTTTTTGGGACAGCAGCTAGCTAAACCTAATATACCGGAACACGCCTTTAGCGACTGGATTTCCACCTATAGCAGCTCGGATTTTGAGATTTTAGCAAAACGGCTGGAAAGTTTGGTCGATCGCTACGCAGAGGCTGGGCCAGAAGTTGAAGCAACCTATCGCTACGCTATGCTATGCGAAAGAGACTTTTTTCAGGCAGCTTGGGAAATAGAGTAAATTAAGTTTGTGCAAAAAATATGGAAAACTATCTTAAGCTACCTACACGCAGTAAATTTAACAGCCATGTACAGCAGGAATGTAGCCAATACTGTCATAACAGCATATCCCCAACGAGGGTGACTACTCAACACTAAACCGAGTCCGATGGAGAGCGATACAATGCCGTAAGCGTAGCGATGAAGCGATTGCATAACACTGGAGTTGAGCAGTAGCGCTAAAGAGCAAAAGCCGAAATAGACGACTGTAATGCTCAGCCTTTTTCGCCCATACCACAACAAATAGCTACCGCCCAAATCAGAGCAACTTTACTAACAGCTTGCAACCACCAATAATGCAAGCAAAAATGCCCAACTATTAATGAGTATCCCTGCTAATTTTACTTTCATTCCCAGAGTCGTGAAGTCGCCCATCAGCAAAGGAAACAGCGGATAAAAAGCCACAGAATGCTGATGCCCATCATCTGCATAGCTGTAGCCTAAATTAGCGATTTATATGTGCCATTTACCGTCCCATCAGGAAGCATATAGCAGCGACAAAAATTACCCCCTCCCGGCTTTTGGAGCGCTGCCGGCGCGGAATTACTTCTAGCCCTAAATCAGTATTTGTCATGGCTAAAACAGCGCAAGACTGTAGATTTAAAATTAAAGTATAGTCCGCTGCCGAGCGATCGCCAAATATATACGTAAGTACAGCCGTACTGCTAATTTTAACGTCCGAGTTTATTGGGAATCCCTTCGCAGCCACCGGGAATAGTCTCTCTCGACTTCGATCCGCACCAAGCGCAGCAGTAATAGCGCTGCTCGTCCGACAGCCGCTTGACAGCGGTGAAATCAGCACGTTCAACCACAGCGCCGGTATGTTCGCCCGTTTGATAGTTGGGAAATTCGGTACGGCTGCGGGGGGATGCAGTTTGTGCCGAGCCGTAGAATAATGCGGCGGCTCTCATGTCGGCGCGAGCGAGATTGGCGTCGTACAAGACAGCGCGCGAGAGGTTGGCTTTCACTAAATCGCACTTGCTGAGATTGGCGCGGACGAGGTTGGCTTCGCTCAAATCCGTCCACCGCAAATCGGTGCCAGCCAGGTTAGCACCCGCTAACATTACATTGAGGTCGATAACGCGGATACCGTGATCTCTATCTTCAGCGTAGCCGCCGTCGCCGTCAAGGATGGGGCGGCCTAAAAGCCGATCGCGCTTCAGCGGAGTAACCAATCTCGACTGCGACAAAAACCGCAAAATTTTAGCTTTACCTTCAGCATCTACACTGCTCATAATCGCAGCGGTGCGGCCTTCTGCGATCGCCCTTTCCTGCGGCCAGTCCTCCAAAAACCCTTGTTCGTCAAGGGCTAAGTCGGAAACCCCTTGAAAATAAGCATCGATCGTTTGCTGCTGCGTAATTCGATTTTGCTGAATAGTCAAATCTTTCGAGATCACGTACTGCCGCCAAGCCACATAAACGCCCAAAATTGCGATCAAAATTTGGCCCAAAGCGCCGATCAACTCGCCGAGAGCCCCGATTGCCTCCCAGTTGATTTGGATGTTGCGGCTTCCCGGTTCAGTATTAGTACCGCTGAGCATCAGCAAGCCAACAATCCCAGCTAAAAGCCCGAAGCAGGCGACGATCAGCGTGCGCCAAGTCGGCGGAATTACCTGCGCCCAGATTTTGCCCCAACTCGGCCACATCAGCCGCAGCGATATGCCGATCGCACCCACGGCACCAATTAAGCCCAGCCAAATGTTGTCATTGGCGAGCCCAAAAATCATCGCTGCGATCAACCCCAGCGTCAGCACTGACCCCGACTTCTCAGGAGTCGTTTGTTCCTGGTTTGGCTGCAATAAAACCTTGCGGGTTGGAGGCTGCTGCTGCGGTTTTTCCGGTTCAGTAGTAGCGACGATTATCCCTGATTCTGGTGGCACATTAGGGCTCGCACCGTTCTGACTTTCTACAGTCACGTTAGATTCAGGGCGATTGGGTTGAGAAGAGTTTGGTTCTGGTGTCATGCGTTGAGGCAAATTCTAACTGTGGCTGGTCAATAAAACGATTTTAACTAACCAAGCAGGATTCTAGATAATATTACAATATAAATCTCCACTAATTACGCTCAAAGAGGAAACATACTATGGCCCTGGTACTCCCCAATCTGCCAGAAAAACAAAGGGGTCAAGTTGTTACAACAATCGCCGTCACGAATCGCATCGATCTAGTTATGGCTGAACGGGGATTCATTGCTGCTGAGGAAGTTCGCTCTGTTACCCTCGATAACGTTGTTGTCGATACTGGATCAACTCTGCTTTCCTTGCCAGCTCCCATTATTAGCCAACTAGGTTTAAAACAAGTAGGAGAAAGAGAGGTAGAAACATCGGCTGGCATCAAAAAAGGCCGAATTTTTGCAGGTGCTCAAATTATTGTAGAGGGGAGAGAAGGCAGATTTGATTGTTTAGAATTGCCCGAAGGCGTTTCGGCTGTTTTGTTGGGGGTGATTCCAATGGAAGAACTAGGCTTAGAACCAGATTTGAAAAATCGACGGTTGCGAGTATTGCCGATGAACAATCAGCAAACATATCTGATGGGTTAGTTGAGATGCGTTTACCGTAGCACAAACCTCTCGCCTGTGATTCCTATCATGTCCAGTCAATCGATTTTAGATTTTAGATTTTAGATTTTAGATTTTAGAATTGAAGAATTGAAGAATTGAAGAATTGAAGTATCGATTTTAGATTTTAGATTTTAGAATTTAAGAATTGAAGTATTGAAGTATTTACCTACGGATAAATTCGGGGAGGGAAGTTTATCGGCTACAGGTTTTTTATTTCTCCAGGGATGAATCCGGGGGCTTGTATCCTGGATGCTTTCGGTCAATTAGCCACAATCAAAAATGTTTGTATTTAGGACTAAAATTTTGATAAAAAATTGAGTAATAAATTCCTCATTACCAAGTAATTTTCTTTGTTTTTGATATATTAGATATTATTAATATCGGTAAAAAAATGACAAAACAACATGGTTTTTGGGTAAATACAAGTGTTTTGCCCTACATCTAGCGAGCAGAATAAGCCTTGAGCAAATACACGCCTACCGTCGAAAAAATCAAAACAACTAACCCTAAAAATAACTCGATACTAAACCTTTGAGCATTGCCCAAAGCGACAAGAATTTGCTGCCGCACCACAAACGCCAACAGCCAGCAAATCTCCGCCTTCAGCCAAACCAAAAGGCCTCGCGCCAACAGATATTGGCGGTGAGCGTTCTCAGAAGTAATCCGTACCGGATAATTAAAAGTATGCGGATAGCGCGATATTGCAGTTAAAACCGCAAAAATAATGGCAGCCACAGCCGGCACGATCCAAATCGTTACCTTGTCGCCCCAAGCATCAGCCAGCCCCCCCAAGCCGAAATGAATCGGAATTCGATCGGGCAAAACCGCCCAAAACTTGACGATGAGCAAAACAGCCAGCAAAAGCGCGATCGCACCTAAAAGCTCTACCGCCACTACAACAGGCGAAAGTCCCAGAGAAATAACCGGCCGTTGGTTTGGTGCGTTTCCAGTCATGGCTACGTGAACTACCCACACTAAATCGAAACGATTATAGTGTGGGCTTCTAACATCACAGAGGAATGCCTCAGAACAGACTTGCGTCCAATCTTTGGTCTTACTTCCCCTCCGTTAGCAAAAACGGCTGCTCCATCCGTCTGTAATATCCTGATGCCTTCCGCTCTAATGTTTGTTGCGGCGTTACCATCACGGTCATGACGAGTACCGCAATTAGGACAAGTCCACTCCCTAACATCAAGCGGTAACTTATCAATCTGGTAATAGCAATTAGAGCAGAGCTTGGAGCTGGGGAACCAGCGGTCAGTCTCAACCAACTTGCCACCTTTTTTCTCTAGCTTGTAAGCTAGGAAATTGATAAAGATTCCCCATCCCACATCAGATATGGCTTTAGCTAAATTGTGATTGCGTACCATGCCTTTGACATTAAGATTCTCTACTACGACAACTTGGTTTTCATTGACGAGCTTTCGCGAAAGCTTATGTAGAAAATCCTGACGGGATTTAGTTACCCGTTCGTACACTTTAGCTACCGTCTTTTTAGCTTGGTTCCTTGAATTACTTCCTTTCTGTTTTTTAGCTAGCTTTTGTTGCTTGCGTTTGAGGTTTTTCTCGTGTTTGGCTAGATGCTTAGGGCGATCATACTTAGAGACTTTGCAGCCATTGCTCGTAATAGCAAAATGAGTCAATCCCAAGTCAATTCCAATTACTTTGCCGACCGTTGAAACAGTCGGATTGTCGCCTTCACTCTCCGTCAATATTGAGGCAAAGTATTTCCCAGAAGGATTTAAACTAACCGTAACGGTTTTGATTTTTCCTTCTATGTTCCTGTGCAACTTGGCTTTAACTTTGCCGACCTTGCCAGGAAACTGAACAAACCCATCAAGTACCTTGACATTTTGAGGATACTGAATCGATTGCTTATCATGCTTTGACTTGTAGCGCGGGAACCTACCACGACCTGCAAAAAAGTTTTTATAGGCGGTTGTGAGGTGGAGCGTTGTTGCTTGCAAAACTTGGCTGTAACATTCAGACAACCAAAGTGTTTCTTCGGCTTTCTTGAGTTTTGGTAAAAAGGCATTGAGTGCTGACTGACCAAGGCTTTTACCCGTTTCTTTATAAGTCTCAATTGACTTATTTAGACCATAGTTCCACCACCATCTGGCACAGCCAAAGTGCTGAGACAGTAGAGCTTGTTGCTCTAATGTTGGATAAAGTCGAACCTTGATGGCAGTATGCAGCATCTCATTACCTCCTTACTGTATTATACACATTCCAGTAAAATATCTACAAAAATAAAGATTTGGAGATTTCCGTACCTACAATCTCCCTGCCTTTCATCCCGCCCCTAAACTGGGTAAAGTTATAGCGGGGGACTTCCCAGCAAGGAGTTAAAATTAGATTAATATTGAAAATAATAGTATTGGTTCCAATTTCATTCCCCAACAGCTTTCGTTGGGGGTTTCCAAACATCCCGCGAGGTTCTATGACGGTTCAGGTCTTGATTGAAAAGAAAAAGTTAGAAAAACCACCCCTAACAATACACACATTAGGCGATCGCGTCCTGCGGCAGCCAGCCAAGCGCGTCAAAAGCGTCGATGCAGAAATTCGGCAGCTAGTCCGAGAAATGCTGCAAACCATGTACAGTGCGGATGGTATCGGTTTGGCCGCCCCCCAAGTCGGAGTCCACAAACAAGTAATCGTGCTCGACTGCGACCCGGAAAACCCTGCCACACCCCCAATGGTTTTGATCAACCCCACCATCAAAAGTAGCAGCGGCGATATCTGCATCTTGCAAGAAGGGTGTTTGAGCATTCCGGGAGTTTATTTAGAAGTCAAACGCCCAGAAGTCATTGAAGTCTCCTACCGCGACGAATACGGCCGCCCACAAACCCTGATAGCAACAGACTTACTGTCGAGGGCAATTCAGCACGAAATGGATCACCTCAACGGAGTGCTGTTTGTAGACAGAGTAGAAAACAAGCTGGCACTGAATGAAGCATTAGTCAAGCAGAAATTTTCGCCAAAGGCAGTAAAATCAGTATGATGGCAGGAACTCCGAAAAGTGGTTTACTATTAGCTCTTTCGTGCATCACTGCGATCGCGGCAGTCGGCTCAATTTTTGAGCTCTCATCGGGAGAAGCTCAGCTTGGCAATTTAGTCACGGGCATCATCCTCGCCCTGAGCGTACCGCTAACTGGCATATTTTTCTATGCAGCCGTTCAGGATGCCAGGGCAAATCTCTAAGCAGAGTTATTAGTCATTAGTCATTAGTCAGCAGTTATTAGTAATTAGTAATTAGTAATTAGTCAGCAGCTAACAACCAATAACTGTGGAATAAAGACTGCTCAAAAATAACATCAGCTAACAGCTCGCGAGCTCATGATTAATGACTAATGACTAATGACTAATGACTCATAACTCATGACTAATGAAATCGGATTTCTGCGACAAGTGCCAGCCCAAGACGCTGTGGGAACCCCAGTATCCAAGTACCAACTTTCTGAAGAAGGGGAATTGGTTATCGGACGCGATCGCAATTGTCAAATAACTTTAGAGTCGATCGCCCACGGCATGGTTTCCCGTCGCCACGCCATGATCCGTCCCCTAACCCAGGGTACTTTGACAAGATGGGAAATTTGCGACCTTAACAGCGCTAACGGAACTTATATCAACGGAAAAAAGCTCTCTGGTTGCCAAACTTTAGAAACAGGCGATCGCATCAGTCTCGGCCTGGACGGCCCTGAATTTATATTTGAATCTCCCGTAACCCCTTACCAAAATCAACCCGGATTAAGCTCACCACAAACGGGCAATTTTGCTGGTATCGAAAAAGACGCTCTCACTTTAACTCAATTATTCCCGATCGCCTCCACGGGCAAACAATTAAGCCAAAAAGCTTACTTATATCCAGGTATCGCCACAGTTATTGTTGTCGTGTCGATGTTTGTCGCCGTTGGCAATTCCGCAGCATTCAACTTGCTGCTGTCAGCTTACCTCGCCGGTGCGGCTTACTACTTTATCTATCAACTGTGTGGCAAACACAAGCCTTGGTGGGTATTGCTTGGTTCGGCTTTAGCTACAGTCCTGATTGTGATCAGCCCCTTATTAATTGGATTTATATTAGTATTTAGAGAAATTTTGCCCGGCCGTCTGCCAATCGAAGGCGAAACAATCAGTTTTTTGCCTTTTTTGACCAGAATGTTTTTCGGGGCGGGTCTAATGGAAGAATTGCTGAAAGCCCTGCCCGTTTTGGGAGCAATGTTGCTGGGAAATTGGCTGAAAAATCCGTGGCGCGATCGCATCGGCGTTTGGGAACCTTTAGACGGCATTCTGTTAGGAAGTGCCTCAGCAGTCGGCTTTACACTGTTAGAAACTCTGGGACAGTACGTTCCCAATGTCATCCAAAATGTCACTCTGCAAGCAGGGCCCGACGCCGGACAATTAGTAGGATTGCAGTTGCTAATTCCCCGGATTTTGGGTTCCGCCGCCGGACATATGGCTTACAGCGGCTATTTGGGATATTTTATCGGTTTGAGCGCCCTCAAACCCAGGAAGCGGTGGCAAATTTTGGGCGTAGGTTATTTCAGTGCTTCCGCACTTCACGCTTTGTGGAATGCGTCGGGAGCCGCCAGCGTACTTTTGCTGGCCTTGGTGGGAGTTTTGTCCTATGCGTTTTTGGTAGCTGCGATTTTGAAAGCCAGAGCTCTGTCTCCGAATCGAGAGCAAAATTTTGCAACTCGAATATTCTTGGAAAAGTGACTTCTGAGTGCTTAATTGTTGATGTGCGATCGCACCTCAAGCTGCCATTTTTTTCTTTTGTTTTAACCAGCTTAAACCTGCCAATGCTAAAGCTGTCCCCCCAGCAGTGAGAGGTTCGGGAACAGGTTCGGGTTCGGTATTCACTAAAGTGTAAGAAACCTCGGCATTGGGGGAGATATATCTAGAGTATATAACATAGCTGTCGGTGACGATCGATCCATCGTCTATATATGATTGATAGTTCACCTGTCTGTGTACTACCTCCCTACTCCACGAGCCAGAGGTAACTCCGATAGACCAATATGCGCTGCCCTCAACCCTCAAGAAAAAAGGCCCTCCTGGTTCGTCTGGAGGACTGATATAGTCTCTTATCGCACCGTCGCCGCCGCTGGCTTGCACTCCGAGAAACTGCCCTTCACGAAATACAGCTCGAACCCCTGCCAAATTATCATATTCTTTTGTGCTTCCCAACTCGGGAAAAGTAAAACCGTACATTCTTCCCTCGGAAACTGTCCCCTCGGAAATTCCTTCAATGTCTATTCCTGTAAGCAAGGAGTTATCCACCTTTAAAAAACCGCTACCTTGACCGTCAAAATTGATATTGTAGGTGAGTACGGCGGCTTGTGCTTTGTCTACTCCTGCTAATGACACCGCTGAAAACAAACTTAAAATTGTGCTAGCGATCGCACTTCCTAATCTGAGCCTTTGTTTTTGACACATTGTTTTTTATTAAGCTTTACGTAAGTCTAGTTGATTTGAGTGAGCGATCGCCCGTAATTATCCCCATTCTTAAAGTAAATTTTTTTGAATTCAAAGATTGCGGAATGTAAATAACCGAACTAATACGGATGCGTCATCTGTTGTATTTGTATAATTTCTGACTTTCACTATTACTTTTGAACACAAACCAGAAAAATGTTTGATCGTAATCGCCAAATATTCCGACGGGTTTGTGTTGTTGTTGCTATGCTGCCGACGATCGTCCCGCTAGCTATACACATTTTATAAATTTTGTCAATACGCAATTTCCAGATATTTTACCCCAGTATTCTGCCCTTGTGTATGATTCGCTTCTGCTTAATTGCCTGATGCGATAATCGCAACTGAACTTAGAAATTCTTCACAAATAGTTTGACTGTGGTACTATCTGGATGGCTGTGAGTAGCTGAGGGAAGCCAAGGGGCTTGATTCCTGTGGTGGTGGAGGAGAATCCAGGAGTGCTAGATAGGATGTCATTGGGATACGCAAACGTTTTCGCCCAGCGAAGTCAACCCGAACCCCTCCGCATTGGGGTGATTGGGGTTGGCAATATGGGCCAGCATCACACGCGAGTTCTGAGCTTGCTAAAAGATATCGAACTCGTCGGTGTTGCCGACATAAATGTAGAGCGGGGAATAGATGTAGCAAGCAAATACCGGGTTCGCTTCTTTGAAGACTACCGAGATTTGCTCGCCCACGTAGATGCAGTTTGCGTCGCCGTTCCAACTCGCCTGCATCACCCTGTGGGGATGTCTTGTCTCCAAGCGGGTGTTCACGTTTTAATTGAAAAGCCGATCGCGGCTAGCATTGCCGAAGCCGAATCTTTGGTCAACGCGGCTGCTGAGGCCCACCGGATTTTACAAGTGGGTCACATCGAGCGCTTCAATCCAGCTTTTCAGGAACTCGGCAAAGTGCTGAAAACTGAAGAGTTACTGGCATTGGAAGCTCACCGGATGAGTCCCTATTCCCAGCGGGCTAACGACGTATCGGTAGTTTTGGATTTAATGATCCACGACATCGACTTGCTCCTGGAATTGGCAGATTCCCAAGTAGTGAAGCTGACGGCCAGCGGCAGCAGGGCATCAGATTCAGGTTATTTAGACTACGTGACAGCGACGTTGAACTTTGCTAACGGCATTGTCGCCACCCTGACTGCCAGTAAGGTGACGCACCGCAAACTCCGTTCAATCGTGGCTCACTGCAAAAATTCTCTGACAGAGGCAGATTTTCTCAACAACGAAATCTTGATTCACCGACAAACAACCGCCAATTACGTGACGGATTACGGTCAGGTGCTTTACCGTCAAGATGGGTTGATCGAGAAAGTTTACACCAGCAATATTGAACCGCTCCACGCAGAATTGGAGCATTTTATTAATTGCGTGCGGGGTGGAAATCAGCCTTCTGTGGGAGGAGAACAAGCTCTCAAAGCTCTGCGGCTTGCGAGTTCGATCGAGCAAATGGCTCTCGACGGTCAAGCTTGGTATCCGAAAGAGCTAGAGTCTACTTTGCAAGTTAGTTAGAACGAGACAAATCTTGTCGTTTCCGGGTGCTTTTACAGTTTGGGTTTGTTGTTTGTTGAAGAGAATAACTGTTCCCATGCAACCGGATTCGATGTCAGCCGATTTGACATTTGAGACGGGGGCGCGAGCATTTCGGCGAGCGCGAGCATCGAGCCGCGCTCACTCGATTCGCGCGAGCGTCGAAGGATTTTAGACTTTAGATTGACTCTGCAGATGAATCTGGGGGCTTGAACTAAGGTTTAAATTTTTTTGCTCTCCACAACACGAGTCGGGGGCAATTGTCCGTCTTGAGGTGAGGTTAGGATTTATCAGAAAATTGGGTTGAAAACCCTGTCCTTGTAGGACGGCTTTTTTCCATTGTTAAGTAAAATAACAAATCCATCTTAACAAATGAAGATGGTAGAATAACCAAATCAGACAAGATGTAAAAACCTACCCCCGGACTGGGGGAAAGTCTACGCCCAAAACATTTTTGAGGAGATATGACTACGCACTCTTTTGTGCCCAGAGTAGTCAGCCTGGGAACCCTAGCTATAGGGATATTAAGACTGAAATGTCTTAAGAATCCCCGTGCCTTAAGGCCGGAGAGTGTCAAGCCAAAAAAGAGCGACTATTTGACGACTGATGGTTTTGCTAACTAGCTGATTTCCTTGAGGACTCAGGTGAATGCTGTCTCGATACAAAGTTGGAAATTCGGCCGCACAATTGAAAATGGGAAGAAAATCTATGTAAGTAATTTTCTCTGTTTCTACGAGTTCGGCGAGACGCGCTCTAGCCTTGACTTCCCAGTCGCGAGGGCCCGGGCCGCCGAGTTCGCCCCGCTTGGGCGTGACGGCTAGCAAAAACTCGATGTTGGCGGATACAGCTATTTTCTGGATTTGGCTAATAGCCTCTAAGTTGCAGCCTACTACATCGCCGCTTGTGGCTCCGGGTGCGGCCAATTGAGGAGTCGGCACTGCAGGTAGCAGGTAGCGGCTCAATAACTCTAACGTAGCCGATCGGGGTTTGCGATCCGGGTAAGATCGATCGCGCCCCACAACCAGATCACAAGGAGCCGATGCAAACAAATCGTCCGTATTGAGCAGTAAAACCAAAGCCTTTGCCCCAAAAACACCGAACCGCTTGGCGTAAGCAAGTTGATTCCTCGGCCCCCAAGAATTGGCTGAGGCATTGAGAACTTCAAAATTTAAATAGTTGACTTGTGAACCTAATTGTGCATCGCTCGCCAGATTCTGTACTTGCAGTCTCAAATTCCGAGCCATAATTTCCGAGATCGTATCTGTCTGATGTGTCCACCAACCGCCGTTGGCGACAGAATCTCCCAATAGCAAAACGCGCAGAGTTGACGGATCGGGGAGGGGGGCGATCGCTCCGCTACGCATCGAATACTCGTTAATCTCAATCCGGTTGCCCAAGCGGCGCACCTTCTGGTTGGGCGCCAACAAATAGCCGCACTCGGCATCGGCAATATAAATCAAGGGATTACCAAAACCCAGCAGCACCCGCAGCAGCACTTCGATTGCCGCCCCCAATGCTGCGGTGACAGCCAAAATTATGAGAACAACTTCCACCAGTCAACCTCGATAGAGAAGGAAAAACCCCTGCCGACACCAAGGTATAAAAAAGAATGCAACTGCAGTCAAGCTTTCAACCCCGATTGTAGTCAGTCGATTTGAGATTAAAGATTAAAGCATTGACTCCACAGATGAATCTGGGAAATATCCCTAAAATCTAAACTTTTTTGCTTTCCAGGACTCCTGTCTACAAGCAAGTATCCGTCTTTGAGTGAGGTGAGGTCGCCTTTGTAAAATCTAAAATCTAAAATCTAAACTGTTATGGCTGCGGGCTTTGAGCAACTTGGCGACCCGATTAAGTCAACCGAATCGCCCCCGTCGATATAGAATTCTAGAATATACCGTCAAAATCCGCCGTCAGCCGTCAGTGAACTTGGTGGTTTCAGGAAAATCCGTGGACTTAAAACAAATATTCAAAACGCCGAATCCCATAATCGGTGTCGTACATTTACAGCCTTTGCCAACTTCTCCCCGCTGGGGCGGAAACCTCAAAGCTATTATCGGAAGAGCCGAGCAAGAGGCTACAGCGCTGGCTTCTGGTGGCGCAAACGGTATCATTGTCGAGAACTTTTTCGACGCTCCTTTTGCCAAAGACAGCGTAGATCCGGCTGTGGTAAGTGCCATGACTCTGGTAGTCGAGAGGCTAACAAATCTCGTGACGCTGCCGATCGGCGTTAACGTGCTGCGAAACGACGCCCACAGCGCGATCGCCATCGCCTCCTGCACAGGAGCTCAATTCATCCGCGTCAACGTCCTCAACGGCATTATGGCTACAGACCAAGGCTTAATTGAAGGCCAAGCTCACCAGCTACTGCGCTACCGCCGGGAATTGGGCAGCGATGTCAAAATATTAGCAGACGTGTTAGTCAAGCACGGGCGACCCCTAGGCAGCCCCAACTTGACCACAGCCGTCCAAGAGACGATCGGGCGCGCTTTAGCCGACGCCGTAATCCTTTCCGGCTGGACAACTGGTAGCCCTCCCAATCTCGAAGACTTAGAACTCGCGAGTGCTGCTGCTGCTGGAATTCCAGTTTTCATCGGCAGCGGCGCCTCGTGGGAAAACATTTCCACCCTCATGCAGGCCGCTGACGGCGTAATCGTATCGAGTTCCCTGAAACGAAACGGCCGCATCGAGCAGCCCATCGATCCGATCCGCGTCAGTCAGTTTGTAGAAGCTGCCCGTCGCAGCTTGTCACAGAAAGAGCCCGAACAGGAAAATAGAGATGCTAATGGCTCAAGAGGGCCAACACCGGAACCGGGCAAAGTCACAAGTAAAACGTAAAATAGGAATTGTTGACTGTTGGCAGTAGTCATCAGTCATCAGTCATCAGTCAACAGTCAACAGTCATCAGTCGACAGTCAACAATTCCCAATTCCCAAATTACCAAATCAAAAAATGATTCGCCGACGTTCAACCCCTTGGATTCATCGCTGGTCTCGGACTGTGATGGCAGCGATCGCAGCCATAGGCGTCGTAGAAACGGCCTATCTCACGATCGCTAAATTCACCAATGGCTCGGTCATTTGTCCCACCAGCGGCTGCGACAAAGTTCTTAACAGTCCCTACGCCACAGTCTTTGGTACAGTGCCTTTAAGTTTGTTAGGCTGTCTGGCTTACCTGAGCATAGCAATCCTGGCATTGGCTCCCAAAGCTGTAAATCCCGCCACCAAGAAAGGACTGCACTCTCAACTAGAAAACAAAACTTGGCAAGCGCTATTTATCATCACCGCTGCGATGGTAATTTTCAGCAGCTATTTGATGTATTTGATGGCTTTTGAAATTCAGGAACTGTGCATTTACTGCGTCACTTCTGCCTTATTTGCGCTGTCGCTGTTTGTACTGGTGCTAGTCGGGCGCGAGTGGGAAGATATCGGGCAGTTGGTGTTTACAGGCATTTTGGTGGCAATGGTGAGTTCGATCGGCGCCTTGGGACTTTATAACAGCGTCAAATCACCTCCTCCTATTGTCTCTACCCCCGGACTTGCACCCCCTGCCGTCACTACCACCTCCGGCCCTGCCGAAATGGCTTTGGCCCGCCACCTCCGACAAATCGGCGCTAAAGAGTACGGCGCTTACTGGTGTCCCCACTGCCACGACCAAAAAATGCTGTTCGGCAAAGAAGCAGCCAAAATAATTGATTATTTTGAATGCGATCCCAGGGGGCAAAATTCCCGCGCCCAAATTTGCCAAGCGGCGGCTGCGAATGTTAAAGGTTTCCCCACTTGGGAGATTAATGGTCAGTTTTATGCAGGGACACAATCTTTGGATAAACTCGCTGATTTATCGGGTTACACCGGCCCCCGCACCTTTCAAAACTGACAGGAAAGTTGGAGATTATAGATGACAGATTTTAGATTGATTGGCCGGAAATATCCTGGTTTTTAACTTAGTTTATCGTTGGCTCGTGCGGCGAAATTAATCTAAAATCTCGCATCTATAATCAATAAAAAAATAGTAAAAATTAGTTACAACGAAAAACTTTAAAACAATTTGTGGCTCTCTAGTATTTAGAGCAGCGAATAAATACTAGAACTTTTACACAAAAAAAAACGCCAGAAACCGGGTTTCTGCTTCCAGAATGATTGTTGAAATGACATATTTTGGTGGCGAAACCCGGTTTCTGCTGTTGCAGCCCGATCGCACCGAAAAACTAAAAAATTGGATAATCTAAAATCTAAAATCGACTCGCTCGCACCGAAAAACCAAAAAATTGGATAATCTAAAATTTAAAATCTAAAATCTAAAATCGACTCGCTCGCACCGAAAAACCAAAAAATTGGATAATCTAAAATCTAAAATCTAAAATCGACTCGGAGATGTAAAACCTATACGTAGTAGTAGTTTAGATGCTCACAGGGCGAAGCCCAAATCCCCAAAATATGCTAGAAACTATCAAAAAATGGGTCGATCGAGAACGCCGAGTATTGATTACTGCGAGTGCCGTTGCTAGTACGGTCATTTTAATGCGCTGGTTCGGATGTTTTCAGGTGTGGGAATGGGCTGCTTTCGACCAATTTGTGCGCTGGCGACCGGCCGAACCCATTGACTCGCGCATCGTCATTGTAGAAATTAAGGAAGCTGACTTGCAAAAATACGGCTACCCAATTTCGGATGCTGTCTTGGCCCAATTGCTGCAAAAATTGCACGCTGGCCAGCCGCGGGCGATCGGCCTCGACATTTACCGAGATTTGCCAACTCAACCGGGTAACGCCGAATTGCTCAAAACTTTTAAAACTATTCCCAACTTAATCGGCATTGAATTGATGCCAGACGAAACCAGGTTGGGAGTTCGCCCACCTCCGGTACTTGACAAGCTCGATCGAATCGGTTTCAACAACGTTGTCATCGACGCTGACTCAAAAGTGCGGCGAACTTTGCTCTACGCTTGGCCCGGAGACGGCAAAACTCATCAAAGTTTCGCACTCAGACTGACTTTGCTTTACCTCAAAAGCGAAGGAATTTCGCCTCAACCAGCAAGAGTCAATCCTACATACTTGCAGTTAGGCAAGGGGGTTTTTCGGCCTTTTCAACCGAATGACGGTGCTTACGTTCGATCGGACAGCCGTGGCTATCAAATTTTGACCAACCTGCGCGGCCCACGAGGCAGTTTTCGCACTGCATCGATGAGCGATGTGTTATCTGGCACCGTACCTGCTGATTTTGTACGATCGCGCATTGTCTTGATCGGCTCAAATGCCCCCAGCCTCAAAGACTTTTACCAAAATTCTTACAGTTCCGGTTGGTTTAGTCCTCCCCAACAAATACCGGGAGTCGAGCTTCAGGCTCATTTCTTGAGCCAAATTTTGAGTGCAGCCATCGACGGGCGCGGGGGTATCAATGTCTGGCCAGAGGCTGCGGAGTTGCTGTGGATTTTGCTGTGGTCTTGGGCGGGAGCAAATGTGAGTTGGAATTTGCGATCGCTTGGTCGATCGGCTTACTGTTTATTAAGTATCTGTCTAGGTCTGAGTGCCAGTTTATACTTGGTATTTTTAGCCGGTTGGTGGCTACCGTTAATTCCTCCAATCGTCAGTCTTGTGGGTTCTGGTGCTGCTGTTGTGGGTTATCTGGCTCACTTGCAAGAAGAATTAAAACGGTCTAAAGAATTTTTACAATCGCTAATCGATACAATTCCCGACCCAATTTTTGTCAAAGATAGAAATCACCGCTGCGTAGTTTTGAATCAGGCATATTGTCGGTTTATTGGCTATCCTTTAGAAATTTTAACTTGCCGAACCGATTACGATTTATTTCCCCAAGCCGAAGCCGAGATATTTTGGCAGGAAAACGAATTAGTATTTCAAACTCACCAGCCGCGAGAAAATGAAGAATATTTTACTGACGCTCACGGAATTACGCATCTAATTGCGACTAAAAGATCCCTGCATAAAGATGCTGCAGGCAACCTATTTTTAGTCGGAGCAATCAGAGATATTACCGAGCGCCAACTCCGCGCAAATGCCCTCGAACAAAAAAATGCTGAGCTCAGCCACCAAGCTTATCACGATTCTCTTACCGGTTTGCCCAACCGCCAAATGTTTTACGAATGCTTGCATCAGTCTCTAGAAATTGCCTCCAGCAATCAGGAATTGGTAGCTTTACTGTTTTTAGATTTAGATGGATTTAAGTCAATCAACGACACTCTCGGACACAATGTGGGCGATTTACTCTTAAAAACAGTTGCCAGTCGGCTCAAAAAATGCTTGCGCGGCAGCGATACAATCTCGCGGTTGGGCGGCGACGAGTTCACAGTCATTTTGCCCGTAATTCCCGGCCGTGAGGAAGCTGCGAAAGTAGCTGAAAAAATTTGCGACGCCATTATGCAGCCTTTTATTTTAGAAGAACATACAGTTTCTGTAACTACAAGTATTGGCATTAGTTTATATCCCATTGACGGTCAAGAGCCAGAGATTTTAGTTAAGAATGCCGATGTTGCGATGTATCGTGCTAAGGAACGCGGGAAAAATCAATATCACTTTTATTAATTAAGACCAGTTAAAAACATAATACAACTGTAGGTAAAGTCCCCACCCCGATATTGATAAGTCATTTATAATTATTCAATTTTTTTATCTAAAATCTCAATTACTTCAGACAAAATTTGAGCAATTTTAGGTCTCAAACCTTAATTGGGCAGTGAGGGAGATACAGCATATTCGGTGGTTCGTGAAGTACATTATAAAGCTCTATTGTTGGTACATTGTTATGTAGGGTGCGGATCTGCTCATGTTTAATGAAACTTGCAGATTGACTGGTGGCGACGCACCTTACTTACGACAAGGTTGTGTGTACCGCATATACATGGAATATACTGTATTATTTCAGGCGTCCCCTGTGCAGCTAACTTCAGGAAAATAGCTTGTTGATCGAGCCTTAAACCGTAAGCTTTCTAAGCTTTTTGAAACCGTTCAAAAAAATGTTTTAAGTAGTGAAATCTCACATCTCAAATCACATAAATTTAAAGTCTCTAATCTGTCATCTGTCATTAGATAGATTTACCCCAAGATAAAACTTATGAGAGCAACTTGCCGTCTCATCTGAATGTTACAAAATATTAAAATCAATCACAACCTGAAACCAAATTCAAATCGCCAAAAGCCTTAATGTAAAAAAAATTATGTAAACTTACGAAAGTTAATTAAAGTAAATGTAAAGACATCAGTGGAAATACGGAAATTGATAGATATAATAGGTGGTACACACGTGGATCTATTGCGGTGATTGGAATAAGGCGGTGAATACTATGCGTACTTTGATTCAGCTCACAACAACGGCAACCCTGGCGGTCTGCCTGCAAGTGAATATAGTCGGCACCGCCAATGCGGCTCGACTTGCCAGCAACTCAGCTAGCAATTTCACAAAAGCCCGTAGCGCGGGCAAGATCCCGACGCCATTGACCCCCAGACTTGGGACAGTGACATCAACCTCTAGGTTTGGAAATCTCCAAAAATACGAACCAACCCCGAACGGGAACCCCGAAAGTGACGGTACGGGAACGCGCTGACCCCAAATTTTGAATAAATTTTAATCTTCTATTCGCGGAGATTTGTACCAATTGGATTGGTTAATTAAAGTATGGCTGCACCAATCCGGATCGGTGAGGGGATAGTCCACTCGGTAATGACCGCCACGACTTTCGGTGCGAAACGCAGCACTTTTGACAATTAAATAGCCGATATCCAATAAATTCCCAACTTCTCCCCAATTTCGCAAAATCGAGCTATTCTCCGTCTCAGTAGGGGAAAAATCAATAATTTGTCCGGGCCGTAAATTATCAAGCGTTTGACTCAAAGGCAACGAAGCAAATTCTTGCCGCCAAATCTCAAGTTGGACGATCGCACTTTCCAAATCCCGCTGTCCCCGGCAAATGCCCGCACTCTGCCACACCAAATTCCGCAATTCAACCCGCAACCTTTCGATCGCCTCAATGTCCTGTTCAGAAATCGATTTATCCCAGATTTCCTCTGCATCTAACTCATCTGTGAGTGCCTCGGGCTTTCCACCTTCTAGCTGCAAAAGTCCCATCTGCGCCCCAAAAACCAGACATTCCAGCAGCGAATTGCTCGCCAACCGATTAGCACCGTGTACCCCCGTGCTCGCAGTTTCTCCCACCGCGTACAAACCCGGAATCGAAGTTTGGTTGAACTTGTCAGCCACAATCCCTCCCATCCAGTAATGGGCCGCGGGCGTCACCGGCACCGGTTCGGAAAAAATATCAATTCCCCAATCAGCACACACTTGAATAATATTGGGAAACCTGTAGCGCAGTCGATCGACCGCAATCGGGCGCAAATCCAGCCAAACATGAGGTTCCCCCGTTTTTTGTAAGTGGCGGAAAATAGCGCGACTGACAACATCCCTAGGGGCGAGTTCCCCGCTGGGGTGAGAGTCAAAAGCAAAGCGATATCCCTTACTGTCAACCAAATGAGCTCCTTCTCCCCGCACCGCTTCGCTAATGAGAAACCGAGGCGCGCCCGCTGTGCTCAGCGCCGTCGGGTGAAACTGCACAAATTCTAAATCTCGCAGCAGCGCCCCGGCGCGCCACGCAATTGCCACCCCGTCCCCGGTACTTACCGACGGATTGGTCGTTTGAGCAAAAACCTGTCCGCCGCCGCCTGTCGCCAGCACCACGGCTTTAGCTTGCAGCCACTTGACTTGTGAGCCACAAATCGAGCTAATCCCCTGACAGCGCCCGGTTTGGTCTAGCCACAGACTCAAAGCAAAGGCAGGAGATACGAGTTGAATGTTTTTGCGGCTTAATACTTTTGCTGTCAGCGTACTGATGACGGCTTTGCCCGTAGTGTCGGCGGCGTGGAGAACTCGGCGGCGGGAGTGGGCGGCTTCTAGGGTGAGGGCTAAATCTGGGCCGGTGCGATCGAATGCAACGCCCATTTTCACCAGGGAGTCGATGCAAGCACCAGCTTCCTCGACTAAAAATTTCACCGCCTCCAAATCGCAAAGACCGGCTCCTGCAGCCAGTGTATCCTGAACGTGCAGCGCTGCGGAATCTTCAGGGGCGATCGCCGCAGCAATCCCTCCTTGAGCCCAATCGCTTGCAGAAACAGGTAGGGTATTTTTATTGATCAAGCCCACCTGTAAATGCTCTGGCAGGCAGAGTGCTGTGTACAAACCCGCCGCGCCAGCACCTATTACCAATACGTCAAATTTGTCAGTCATAAGTCTGCCGCCAGTCAATTTTAGATTTTAGATTTTAGATTTGAGAATTGAGTCTACAGATGAATCTGGGGACTTGAACTAATGTCACTCAAGGGATTTTAGATTTTAGATTTTAGACTTTAGATGAATAAGGGGAACCCGCTTATTTCAAGCTAGCGAATTTTTGCAGGCTTTTGCTCAATGGTGGTTGAAAGTAAGTCTTGAGAAATTAAAGGCAGAAGCCATCAGCCTGTAGAAAAAAATCTTTTCTTTCTGCCGAATGCCTTCTGCCCAATGACTTCTGACTTCAAATGAGACCCGCTGCTACCTAGTCGTATAGACCATTATTCAACCGGTTGTCTCCTTCAATAAAGACTGATTCAACATCAGTTACGGTGAATTTGTCCATGTTAGCTTGCAGCACTTTTTTCTGAGCATCCGTCAAGTCTGAAATATTGAGTACGTCCTCAACATTTTCGTAAGGAGCATTCTTAATAATTAGTCCAGCTAAAGTGGGATACAACCCTCGAAATTCCCGAAAGTCCCGGACGGCGCTGTTATTCAAATCAAGTTTTTTGCCGTATTCTGTGGCAAGCTTCTCATCGGCGCGATTGGTTCTAGCCGGAGCTTCAACAGCTAGGAGCGAGGATGATGGCAAGACGATACGGCTTAATGACGCCGCGATCGCGCTTTGGTCTCCAGCCCATGCAAAGCAGCCCAGCACTAAGCCCAATACTGCCAATAGACGACCCAATCGTTTCATGAAGTTTTGTCTCCCAATTTCATACACAGCATTTATGTAGAGACTACCATTTTGCTTATGCAGTTTTTCAGATAAATCCGCAATAGGTAGAGGGCTGTTATAAACTTTCCCTTGGGGTATTGACAACGCAGATTATATATGATATTGGCTGAGTTTTAAGCATCGCAGACAAGTTTATAAAAGGCACTCCAAATTAAAAACTCGGACTGCGATTTTAAGGGGTTAATTTTTGCCCCGCACCCACTTTTCTAGCTATCAAGAACTTTTTCCTTTCGTTTTGAGAAAAGCGTTCAAGTCAGCATAAGTACCGCCGTAAGTCACGGTGGGATGGTCGTAACCCTTCAAAGCAACGGTGTGCTGCTCGAAAGCGCCCTGGGCCCCTAATTGAGTCAGATATTTGTAGGTAGTTTCTCCCACAGCGATATCCTTGCCGAGTTGCTTGGTGCAAGATTCCAGGCGAAATGCTGCGTTTACAGTATCTCCCAAGGCAGTATAGTCCGATCGATCGCTGCTGCCAGAATTTCCCACCATAGCATAACCGGTATTGATGCCGGCCCCGACTCGCAAAGGAAAAGGCAGGGGGTAACGGCTGCTGAGTTCGTCTGTTGCCTTGTGCAGTTCGCTCAAAGCTTGGCAAATCCGCATCATTTCCTCGCTGCTGACACCGCTGGTTTTGTGGAACCAGACTGCCATGATGGCATCGCCGATGTATTTGTCCACCCAACTGCCGTGTTCGCGAATGATCTGTCCTGCTTTGCGGAACCAATTGCCGATGACTTCCGAGAGGAGGGTTTCGTCTAGCTGCCTAGTCAAAACTGTAAAGTCTCGGATGTCCATTACCATGACGCTAATCAGGCTACGCACCGTCAAAGTCGCCGTAAAATCTTCAGAGTCTGTCTCGTGTATTGGATCGTGTCGGTGGCCGGCGGTTGGGTTGTAGAAGTCCAATTCGGTTTGACCGAAAATAATCCGATCGCCATTTCTGAGAGTGACAGGAATACTGACCCGCCGCCCGTTGACAAAGGAACCATTGCGGCTGCCCAAGTCGATTAGGTAGAACTCTCCTGTCTCCATTTGCTGTAACATCGCGTGATTACGGGAAATCCAGCGATCGGTCAGTACAAAATTATTGTCATCGCTCCGCCCTACTGTCCAGCAATTGCTGCCGGAGAGCGGCAAGTAGCGATTGCCGCTTTTCTCTGTACGAAGTACCAAATGTGGATTGGCTTGCAAAGTCACCACAGCCCTAAAAACGACATCAAGTCAACCGGTTTGAGGTTTTAAACTTTAAATTTTAACTTTACCGCGCGGCTTATGACTGAGATTGCTGCTAAAAAACCTCAAATCGGCCGATCTCAAATCTAAAATTGTTTAGTCGATCGTCGATGCACCAAACCATACAGGATTGCCGAACCACAATTCGATCGCCAGCAAAGGTAGTTATGGTTCGATCATAAGCGAAATTGTCATATTTTTCACCCCACAGTTCTATCTGGGGAGTTAAATTTGGTGCTTTTTTGCTGAAAATATAACTATCTACCAATATTCTACCTAATGTCACGGCTCCCACTGCCCGCCAAATTTTATTTAGACTAACGGGGCATAAAAAAATTGAAAAATGGCTCTCCGGCTCCGATCGAGAATTGTTAAACACAAGGTATCTTTAAGATTTGTTGCTTAACTTCTGGTTTTTGAAGATATCAACAAAGCCTTTTCCTCGCTGCGGCGGTCAATAAGTTGGAAATACGAGAATTTTATGTTGTCGAAAAGAATTTTGCCTTGTTTGGATGTGAAAGCCGGTCGCGTGGTCAAAGGTGTCAATTTTGTCAACCTTAAGGATGCTGGCGATCCGGTAGAAATGGCTCAGGTTTACAACGATGCCGGTGCTGACGAGTTGGTGTTTCTGGACATTACGGCGACTCACGAAGACCGGAATATTATGATCGATGTGGTGTACCGCACGGCCGATCGAGTATTTATCCCTTTGACGGTGGGCGGCGGCATCCAATCCTTAGACACCATTAAAAGTTTGTTGAGGGCGGGCGCTGATAAGGTGAGTATTAATTCGGCGGCGGTGCGCGATCCGAGTTTAATTGACAAAGCCAGCGATCGATTTGGTAATCAGTGCATTGTAGTGGCGATCGACGCTCGCAAACGGCAAGACGCAGATCATCCTGGTTGGGACGTGTACGTGCGCGGAGGGCGAGAAAATACTGGCAAAGATGCGATCGCCTGGGCCAAAGAAGCCGAACAGCGCGGCGCGGGGGAAATTCTGGTGACAAGCATGGACTCGGACGGCACTCAAGCCGGTTACGATTTGGAATTAACTCGCAGCATTGCCGAAATGGTCGAAATTCCCGTCATTGCTTCCGGCGGCGCCGGCAACTGCCACCACATCTACGAAGCGGTGACTGAAGGCAAAGCAGAAGCTGCACTGCTGGCTTCCCTGCTGCATTACGGGCAACTCAGTGTAGGAGAAATTAAAACTTATCTAGCAAAATTTCAAGTTCCCGTGCGACAGCAGCAGCCATTAGTTATTAGTCATTAGTCAGTGGATAGTCGAGCGCATCTCAATATCTTGCAACATTTTCAACAAACCGCTCTCCGGGTTCACTCCAGCGCCATCTCACATTGCAAACAGGCTAAATACACCCGCCTCCACCCCACGATAAAACCAGTTACTGAGATTGATACTGCTATGTGACGCGCATCCGAAGGCACTTATAGAGAATTTTTTTGATTCTACACAAGTGCCTTCTACATAAATGTCTTGGGGCGATCGACTCCTGTCAACTAGAAATATTCCCTGAGAAGGATTTCAATTACCAGCTTTTTCAGCTAAATATTATATATTAGCTCAATTTGAAAGAAAGCAACGGTTGCTTTGATCAAAATTGAGTTAAAGATTGTGCAGAATATGAGTGAGCTTCAGCCTGTTAACAATCTTAGCGATCAAAACTTCTAAAAACGGAGAAATTTTGTATGTCTTTTATCAGCTTTAACTTCCCTGCCAAGCGTTTAGTCCGCACTTTAATAGCTGTTTGTTTTTGTGCCTTGATGTTTGTTTCTAATGCTTTTCCCGCTTTTGCCGTTACTAGCAGCCCCACCAAAGGTGAAGACCAACTTTTAGGGATTGAAAAAGAATCTCAAGAAGCTGTACTGAAAAAACCAATGTCCTTGGAAGAAACTCAAGAAAAAGCCAGCAAAGGACCCAACGAAGTTCAGGGAGACGCTGACATTGAAAAAATGAAAAATCCTTCCAATACAGAAGCTACATCCTTTGAGCAACAAGTCAAAAAAGCTGTCAGCAAAATTAAAGACTAACTCAGCACGCAGTAGTCAGCGGACAGTTGTCAGTATAAAAGATTAGGGACACGGCGCGATGCCGTGTCCCTAGATTTTTTTTGTAGAGACACCGCGCCACATCCTTGGAAAGGCAGTATCCAATCTAAATTTAGCTTGAGTTTTCATAATTGCTCTTAGGAATGAGAATTAAATAACTTCCACAAGTTTGTGGGATGGGCGTCCCGCCCGTCCTTTTTGGATGGGCCCGACGCCCATCCCACAATAACAATTAAAATTGTAAGTTATTTAATTCGCGCTCCTTAGATGGAATAAAAAAGTGGAAAGGACTTGGCATCTTTCGGCTTTACGAACACTCTTTGCTGGGGCTGCAAGTTCAAGCTATCGAATCTTTCTCTAGTCAAATTAGCGTTTACTACTTGACCGTCATCTAAGGTTAATTCTACCTGAATTTCCCATCCCAAATGAATCAAGCGACTGATTCTTGCAGGCACGGTTGCACTATTTTCTGTAGTTTCAATTACTACGTCGTGAGGGCGCAAGAAAATCTCTGGGTTGGCTGAGTCAAAGCCGTTGTCTTGAAACATTCTGGAACTACTGGGCAATACATTGACTGGCCCGATAAAACTCATTACGAAGGCACTAGCGGGATGGTCGTAAATTTCTGCGGGTGTGCCGACTTGTTCGATTTTACCTTTATTCATGACTGTAATTCGATCGGCAACTTCCATCGCTTCTTCTTGATCGTGCGTCACAAAGACTGTGGTAACGTGAACTTCGTCGTGCAGTCGCCGCAACCAAGCACGCAAGTCTTTGCGAACTTTGGCATCGAGAGCTCCAAAAGGTTCGTCTAGCAGTAACACTTTCGGTTCCACAGCCAATGCTCTGGCGAGGGCCACCCGCTGCCGTTGGCCCCCTGAAAGTTGCGACGGGTATCTATCGCCCAATCCTGCCAATTGCACTAAATTCAACAATTCTTCTACCCGCGATTTGACTTTCGCGGGCGGTGTTTTCTGAATTTGCAGCCCGAAAGCGATGTTTTTTCGCACTGTCATGTGCTTGAATAGCGCGTAGTGCTGAAACACGAACCCAATTTTGCGGTCTTGGACGCTAGTATTGGTGGCATCTTGGCCTGTCAGCCAGATTTTGCCGGAGTCGGGCATTTCTAAACCCGCAATCAGTCGCAGCAGTGTAGACTTGCCGGAACCAGACGGGCCCAGCAATGCGACTAGGGAACCCGATTCAATTTCTAAGCTGACTCGATCGAGTGCTTGGAAACTGCCAAACTGTTTTGATACGTTTTCTACAAGGATGCCCATGGTAGGAAGAAAGAAGAGGGAAGAGGCAGGATACAGGAAGCAAGAGGCAAGAGGCAAGAGGGAAAAATGTTAATCTCCGGTTTGTGGATAGGTTAATGTAAGTTTTTTTATAGCACGATCGCACATCAGTTTGTTAATTTTAGGGTTTTGGCGATCGGTCAGTCGATTTTAGATTTTAGATTTTAGATTTTAGATTTTAGATTTTAGATTTACTTGCAGCGCAGTGAATCTGGAAGATGGAACTTTGGTCTAAAATTTTGAGTTCTCCAGGGCTGTGTATGGGTTTTGGGCGTTGTCAATCGATTGCGCGATTTGAGATTTTAGATTTTAGATTAAAGGATTGAAGCATTGACTTGCGCGAGATAAATCCGGGGGCTTGTGTATTGGATACAGGTTTTTGTATTTCTGGGTCCTGAGTCTGCGCGTTGGAATGAATCACGTGGCGGGTATCCTGGATGCTTTCGGTCAAACAGCCGAAAATTAACAAAAATGCACCTCCACAACAAAACAACACAATTCTTTGCCACCAAAGTTGGCGTTTGGTACTACAATGCAGCAAAAGTTCAAGCGTTTTTGACTTCAACGGCTGAGGGGATAAAGGAAAATGGGAGATGTTGGACGTGTGCCTGTAGGAATTATCGGCGCTTCAGGGTACGGCGGCGTGCAACTTGTGCGACTGCTGGCGGATCACCCGGCGGCTGAAGTAGTTTATTTGGGCGGGGATAGCAGTGCAGGAAAACCTTATTCCAGCCTTTACCCGCATCTGACTAACTGCATTGATTTGACAGTAGAGGCGATCGACCTAGACCAAATAGCGGCAAAATGCGAAGTTGTGTTTCTGTCGCTGCCGAACGGTTTAGCTTGCAAAATGGCACCGACGCTGATAGAAAAAGGCTGCAAAGTCTTGGATTTGTCGGCTGACTACAGATTTGAAAATCTGGAAACTTACAAAGCTTGGTACGGGGGCGAGCGATCGGACTCTGCTTTAGCTGCAACGGCTGTTTACGGTTTGCCAGAATTGTATCGCGATCGAATTAAAGACGCTCAGTTAGTAGGCTGTGCCGGCTGCTACGTCACTGCTAGTTTATTAGCCCTGGCACCTTTGCTCAAACAAGGTCTCATCGTGCCAGAAACAGCAATTATCGACGCCAAATCCGGTGCTTCGGGAGGGGGCCGCAAAGCCGAAGTTAATCTGTTGTTGGCTGAAGCAGAGGGTTCTCTGGGCGCTTACGGCGTTGGGCGCCACCGCCACACGCCAGAAATCGAGCAAATTTGCAGCGATTTAGCGGGACACGATATTAAAGTTCAGTTTACTCCCCACCTAATTCCGATGGTGCGGGGAATTCTGGCGACTGTGTACGCAACTTTGCGCGATCCGGGTTTGGTGCGGGAAGATTTAATCACGATTTTCAGCGCTTTTTACCGCAATTCTCCTTGGGTAAAAGTGTTACCGGCTGGAGTTTATCCGCAAACAAAATGGGCTTGTGGCACAAATCTCTGTTACATCGGTGTGGAAGTAGATCCGCGTACTGACAGGGTGATTGTGCTATCGGCGATCGACAATTTAATTAAGGGCCAAGCCGGTCAAGGCATCCAGTGCATGAACTTGATGATGGGCTGGGAAGAAACTTTGGGTTTGCCACAGTTGGCTTTCTATCCTTAATTGAGGATCGGTAATATCCAGATTTAACTGGAATAAATGTCGCTTTTAGTCGAGTCTAGATCCCCCTAAATCCCCCTTAATAAGGGGAGTAGGGGTTGACTCTGAGAAGATTTCTTGTCCCCCCCTTATTAAGGGGGGTTAGGGGGGATCTAGACTTCGATACCAACAAGAGAGACGATCGGTTTGAGTTAAGTTCTCACCAAGGGGTAAAGCCCGGTAACGAAAATTTTCGATTACCAAGTGTTATTTGGGCCCGTAACCGATCGACCCAGCATAAATTGCCCGATCGCCCAATTGGTCTTCAATCCGCAATAAACGGTTATATTTAGCCACCCGTTCGCTGCGACACAAAGAACCAGTCTTGATTTGGCCAGCGCGAGTCGCTACCGCTAAATCGGCAATGGTGGTATCTTCAGTTTCACCGGAACGGTGGCTGATGACGGCTCGATAGCTGTTCCGTTTGCCGAGGTCGATCGTATCCAAAGTCTCCGTCAAAGAACCAATTTGATTCAGCTTAATCAAAATCGAATTGCTAGCTTTCAAATCAATTCCTTTTTGCAGCCGCGTGCGATTAGTAACAAACAAATCGTCACCCACCAATTGAACTTTGCTGCCCATTTTCTCAGTCAGCGCTACCCAACTGTCCCAATCGTCTTCATGCAAACCATCTTCAATGGAAACAATGGGATATTGACTCACCAAACCATCCAAATAATCGATTAATTCTGCCGGCGAATGAGCCACACCATCGTAAGTGTACTGCCCATCTTTGTAAAATTCGCTAGCAGCAACATCCAAAGCCAAAGCAACTTGTTCACCCGGTTTGTAGCCAGCTTTTTCAATAGCTGCAATCAACAAATCCAAAGCTGCTTGATTGGATTTAAGATTAGGCGCAAAACCACCTTCATCACCCACACCAGTCAGCAAACCTTCAGCTTTTAAGACTTTACTCAAGGATTCAAATACCTCTGCACCCCAGCGTAAAGCTTCTTTAAAAGAAGGCGCACCCACAGGGACAATCATAAATTCTTGAATGTCCACATTATTGTTAGCGTGAGAGCCCCCGTTGATCACGTTCATCAAAGGCACGGGTAAAACGTTCGCCAAGGGCCCGCCCAAGTAGCGGTAAAGGGGGAGTCCTAAAGTCTCGGCGGCCGCCTTTGCTGTGGCTAAGGAGACTCCGAGAATGGCATTTGCGCCGAGGTTGGATTTGTTCGGGGAACCGTCCAAGTCAATCATGGTTTGATCTACCAGCGCTTGGTCGATCGCATCCAGATTAGCCAAAGCGGGGGCAATTTTGTGTTCGACGTTAGCGACGGCTTTTAGGACTCCTTTGCCACCATAACGGCTTTTGTCGTCGTCGCGGAGTTCGTGGGCTTCAAAAGAGCCTGTAGACGCGCCGCTGGGGACTTGGGCGAGCCCCACAACACCGTTGGCTAGGTAAACTTCCGCTTCGATGGTGGGGCGCCCACGGGAGTCGAGGATTTCTCTGGCTTGAATAGATTCGATCGCAGTGTCTAGCATATTAATTATTCCTGACTTAACTCAAGGTTTCATGACAATTAGCAGTCTCTGGGTTTTCCCACGCTGACTGCTGACGGGTAATAGATTACGCGATCCCCAGAATTATTGGTACACAGTTCAAAATATTTGCGGATTTGGACGAGCAACCTGGTGTCAATAAACTACGCTTATTGAATAAGGATCTACGGCAATTTTGACAATAATTTGATTGTTTTAACCCCAGATTCCCGAATATTTGTTAATTGAAACCTTTGTTAAAATCAGAATGTCAACAAAGTCAATCAAAAAAGGAGAAACTTAGGATGTTAGAAACAAATCTCGGAGAAATTAGAGCATTAGCTGAAAATTTAGACCCAATTATTGCTGCTCCCCCAAACATCAAATTACTCACAGGGCCATTGCCAAATCCAGCCAGCGACCCCAACTTTTTTGACTTAACTCCCAATGACGACGTAGTTCAATTAGCAAATGGAATTCTGCAGAATACTCCCGGAGGTTTGCGGGCCTTAGCTGGTAACGATTTTGTCAGAGGTTCCGGTGGTGCGGAACTGATGAACGGTAACAGCGGCACAGATACTTTAATCGGAGGTTGCGGCAGCGATACTATTCGCGGCGGCCAAGATTTTGACATTCTTTATGGAGAATGTGGCAGCGATTTTGTCAGCGGAGATCAAGATAATGACCACGTTTATGGAGGCACGGCAAATGACTTTATTCGCGGCGGTAAAGGGAATGATGCTTTAGTAGGAGATAGTGGAAATGATACTATAATCGGTGATGCTGGAGTTGATAGACTTTGGGGAAGTGAAGGCGCAGATTTGTTTGTTCTCCGCACAGAAATGGGAGCAACTTCGGGGGAAATTGGTTCGCTGCAACCGCCTCCTAGTGGCAATTTTGATGTAGATGAAGTGACGGCAGATTTTATTCTCGATTACAATCCGGCTGAAGGTGATGTAATTGGATTGGCGTCTGGATTGATGCGAGATGATATTGTTTTGAGCGAAAGGTTTTTAACAATTGGTGATGCCAGAGATTATGACAGCAGTGGCCCTTTTCCTCCGGGAATTCCTCGCACTGCTGATTTTAGAATTTTAAATACTAAGGCGACGGTGATTCGGGAAGCTAGCAGTGGCAATATCTTGGCTTTGGTGAAGGATGTTTCGCCGAGTCAACTTCAGTTTACCTCTGTGTCTGACGGGACGATCGGCCTTGGATAATCCGCACCCTACAATAGACATCTCCAAAATATAAACTCAAGGGCGGGCGAGACGCCCACCCCACAAAACAAACTTTCTTGTGGGGTGGGCGTCTCGCCCGCCAACCCGATGTGCATAAGCCGGGTAATTTGTTTGTTGGAGGTGTCTAATCTTTAAGATTGCCAGAAATCGGCCACATCATATCCCATTTCGGTGAGCATTTGCCGCAGCAGAGGTAAGCTCAAACCGATCACATTCGTGTGGCATCCTTCGATTTGTTCCACAAAAAAGCCACCTTTACCTTCCAGTGCAAAACAGCCTGCACATTGCAAGGGCTCTCCGGTAGCGACGTAAGCCGCAATTTGGCGCGAGGTAACTTCCGCAAAATGAACTTTTGTAACTTGACAGCGAATGCTCGATCGAGACATTGCCTCATCCAAGTCATCGAATCTAGTATCAATCAAAGCATGACCCGTATACAGTTCGCCCACCTTACCGCGCATTTTCTGCCAGCGCGAGATTGCTTCTTCCGCATCCTTGGGTTTGCCGTGAATTTCGCCATCTATGAGCAAAATTGAATCACATCCCAACACCAAACACGCTTTGGGATTGGAGATTTGGGGGTGAGAATTAGCCAGTAAAAACTTAGCTACAGCCTCAGCTTTTCCCTCTGCTAAAACCTGCACTAAATTAGTGGCATCTTTCATTTGTATTTGCCCTTCATCAAAGTCGCTGGGGCAAATCACAGCTTGAATGCCAGCATTTTCTAGCAGGCGGCGGCGGGCAGGAGAAGCTGAAGCTAATACAAAAGTTGGAATTTTCATAAGTTAAGAAGGAAGAAGGAAGAGATGAGAAGGAAGAAGGAAGAAGGAAGAAGGAAGAAGAAAGAAAAATCAACTAAAATATTCCTCATCTCCAATGACCTGCGCCCTATTCCCCATTCCCAACTACTTTTTAACCTACTAATAAACAGAGAAAGATTTAACAACTTTCTCAAAAGCTTCTTTTACCTTTGGCCAGCGTTCTTCGGTAGTGGAAACGTTAAGGGTAAAAAGTTTGCCGCGGCTGACTGCTACACTCGCTAAGTTGTGGCGTTCTTGGTTTGGCAACTTAACGGCGTATTCTAAAATGTAATAGTTTTTCGATCGCGATTCACGAGCTTCTGCATTGACTAATTCAGCTTCGCGGCCCGAATCAGCCGGGGCGATCGCACTTTTGCTGAGCTTGTATCCCACATCCGTCGGCGATCCCAAATCCGCCAGAGTTTTGTCCTTCGCAACTGGACTGATTACAACGCTGACGTTCTCGGTTTGCTGAATCAAATCGCGGAACACCACATCGGGCCCGTTAGAAACCGCGATCGGCAGCCAGCCGTTAGGATAGAGAAATTGATAGCCATCGCCAGTATCAACGTAGCTTTTGAGTCCGGTGACTTTAGACACACAACCAGTCAAAGTGAGGCTGAGAACCACCAGAAGTATTGCCGCAATTCGTTTGAGCATTCTTTTTACGGATAGGGTAAAACAAAAATATTTAATTTTAATTGTCTCACCAAACCTTGCCCCTAAAAATAGTTAAGCTATGGATCGCTGTTTGTGTAACGCCAGCGATCCATAGCCAGATAGTTTAATTGTTAACAAAATCATTACAGGTGAGTCAGCCAGCTAATCAGCCCGTGCTTGGTCGAAACTTCTAAAGCCAAGAGAGAAACAAAGCCAATCATGGCAAGGCGGCCGTTTAAGCGTTCTGCGTAGGGGGTAAAGCCGGTGCGGGGTTCGTCATCGACGTATACTTGCGGCTCGATCGCAAAATTGTTCATTTTGCCTTGGTCGTCCAGCATTAAGCCTCTGTTACTCATGTTTTTTTTCCTAAATGGTTTTTAGTGTACTGTAACTAAATGTAACAGACTTGTGAAGATATGTAAAGGATTGTGAGAATTTTTTTTTAAATACCCCGATCTGACACCAGTTTATAAAAAAAATGCAACTGTAGGCAAGCTCTAAACCCTTATCTAGTCAGTCTTTCCCAAATCTAAAATCTAAAATCTAAAATCTAACAATGGTATGACTGTGGGTAGACTCTGGGCCCCAGAGGGGGGAGGATAGAGTGGAGAGGCACAAAAGTCGATGGTGTATGGCAAATCCAGTCTGGGTTTGACGAAAATTGTGGAACGGAGGAAAAATTTATGCGGGCCAGTCTGGAAATGCGGTGGTTTTATAGCGGTGCACTGCCAAAATCAATCAATCAATGGTTTGGAAGCGAGAGTCTCGGCACGTATCTTTCGCCTCCCGAAGAGCGGGAAGACATATATTTGCTAGTACCAAGCTGCGACTACTTAGGAGTGAAGCTACGTGGGAAAACCTTGGAGGTAAAGTGGCGTCAGGGAGAGTTGGGGACAATGCCCTTCGGCAACCGCTGGGAAGGCAAAGCCGAAAAGTGGCTGAAGTGGGTTTGTGCGGACACGATGGCGCCGATACCGGCGGATATTTTGGCGACAGGAAAGTGGGTGGGAGTCAAGAAAAAGCGAGCGCAGCGTCTTTACCACGTTTCGGAGTCGGGTGCGGTAATGTCAGTGCCAGTAGAAGCCCCCATTCCTCAAGGTTGCACCGTGGAACTTACTCAGTTGAACATTAACGGCAGCGCGTGGTGGACTTTGGGATTTGAAGCATTTGGCAGCGAAAGTTCTTTGACAGAAAACCTGCAAACAGTAGCTAGTTGGACTAGCAAGAGTTATCAGGCGCAAAAGTTAAAAGCTGAGGATTCATCTGCTTATCCGGTTTGGCTGGCTAGCAAGTAATATTAAACCCGGCTTTAATAATACCTCCTGTATTTTTTAGTCGCCCTCTGCTGGGACGAGAGTTTGTGTAGATGCGGTTTCAAGAGTCTGATGGAAGGGGTTTCTAACTATAGCGCGAGCGGTCTTCGCGAGGGGGGCGCTCGCACTGCACTCGAAAAATTACAGCAGATTTCAGGTAAATGAAGAACAAAGAAACCGGTTTGGAGTAGGGGCAATGCCAAGAGAACCCTCCCTGATTCAGGATTTCAGTTCAAAACTCAAAACTATTCCCCCTCTCTCCGATTCTCCTCCTCTTTCATTTTCCCCACTCGGCCAGCACTTCTGAGAATTTGACAAGCTAAAATTGCCGCCCCAAACCCGTTATCAATATTCACCACACCCACACCAGCCGCACAAGAATTGAGCATAGTTAAAAGAGGAGCAATCCCGCCAAAACTCGCGCCGTAACCCACACTCGTCGGCACAGCAATCACTGGACAATCTGCCAAACCCGCAACCACACTCGCCAAAGCACCTTCCATACCCGCAACAGCAATCAACACATCAGCATCAGTAATCACGTGCCGATTGCTCAGCAAGCGGTGAATGCCGGCAACTCCGACATCCCACAAACGTCGCACCTGAAAACCGCAAAGTTCCGCAGTAATTGCCGCCTCTTCCGCTACAGGCAAATCCGCCGTTCCCGCACTGATAATAGTCACAGTACCCGGATGCTGCGGAGTTGGGGAATTAGGAGAAATTGCACAAATTCGAGCCTTTTGGTAGTAGCACAAATCGGGTATTTTTTGTTGCAATTGCTCGAAAACTTCCGGTTCGATTCGTGTCGCCATCACCGCAGAATTTCGCCCGCGCATCGCCTCGATAATTTCAATAATTTGGTCGGGCGTTTTCCCTGGGCCCCAAATTACTTCAGGAAAACCGGTTCTTAAAGTGCGGTGGTGGTCAATTTTGGCAAAATCGCCGACTTGTTCAAAGTCAAAATGCTTTAATTTATCTAAAGCTGCGATCGGACTAATATCGCCAGTGGCAACTGATTCGAGTAACTGCTGTAAAATTTTAGGTTCCATAAACTAATAACAAATGACTGCTAACTAATGACCTGCCCAAAAACGGATACAAGCCCCCAACTTAAATCGCGATGGCACAATTTTAGACTCTTGTTCAAGTTCCCAGATTCATCTTTAGACTAAATGAAATCTAAAATCTAAAATCTAAAATCTAAAATCTAAAATCGACTGACTATTCTGTTATTTTCAACTCGTACAAATTCCAGAAAGCACCGCCGAGGGCACTGTAGCGAATTCCCGAAACGCGATCGCGCACCGCCTCAAAAGTCAGCGGATTTACCATATAAACAAAAGGCACTTGTTCCGCTATAATCCGCTGCGCCTCCCCATAAATTTCCTTGCGCTTCGCCTCATCAAGCTCCTGAGAAGCTTTCACGTAAAGGTCATCGATTTTCTGCTCCCAGTCGTAAACTTGCCAACCCTGAATCGGCGGTTCTCCGGCTTGCGGGCCTTGGTTGAAACTGTGCAGTGTGCCGTTAACAGACCAAATATTGTAGCCGCTGTGCGGTTCAGTACCTCCCGTAAAACCGCCCAAGTAAGTATCCCAATTCCGCGTCAATCGCAGCTTTTCCACATAAGTGTTAAAACTCAGGAACTGCGTATCAATTTGCATCCCCAGTTTGCCCAAGTCTTGCTTAATTTGCGTTGCCATTTGTTCCCGAACTTTTTTACCTGCCGCCATCAACAAAGTAAATCGCACCTTGTTGCCTTCAGCATCCAACAATTCTTCGTTACTATTATACTTGAATCCAGCACTTAACAGTAACTCTTTCGATTTTTGCCGATCGTAACTGTAAGTTTTCAATCCCTGTTCTGGGGACAGGTAGAACGGGCTTTGCGCCGGAATTGGGGAATGTAGGGGCGCGCCCAGTCCGCGATAGATATTGTTAGTCATGGCGGATCGGTTGATGCCGTAGGCGATCGCCTGCCTAAATTCTTTACTCGCAAACCAGCGAGATTTAACTGGGTCTACAAACGGCTGATTTTGAGCATTGCGCCCCTTATTCAGATTGAAACACATAAACACGCTGCCAGTATCTGGGCCGCCGTTAAAGACCGTATATTGGCCGCGTTTTTCCTCCCGTTTCAGCAGCGGAAACACTTCCGGCTCCACGTTCAGAGTATCCAAATCGCCCGATCGAAAATTCAGCAGTTGATTATCTGTATTTTCGATAATTTGCCAAACAATTTGCTGGATGTAAGGTTGAGAATTTCCCTCAGCATCTTGGCGCCAAAAATTGGGATTTCGTTCCAAAACCACGCGCTGATTGGGAGTGTAGCTCAGCATTCGATATTGACCATTTCCGACAATTTTTTTAGGATCAGTATCCGTGCCCCAAGTAGTCAGGAATTTAGGATTACCATCTGCATCTGTATTTTCGACAGCTTCCTGTAAAATATGAGCTGGTAAAATTGGGATTCCCCCAGCATATCTAATAAATGGAGCAAAGGGTTCTGCAACGGAAAATTCAACGCGGCGGCTGTCAAGTTTTTTAACTTTTGGGAATTCGCGACTCATCCCAACTCTCAGAGTATCTTTCAAACCGCTAGGAATTTTGTCATTGAAATAAATCTTTTCATAGCTAAAGATAATGTCATCAGTAGTCATCGGTTGGCCGTCCGACCATTTCAAACCCTCTCGCAGGGTAAAGACAATCTTTTTGCCATCTTTAGACACTTCCCAGGACTCGGCTAAACCGGGTTCTAGCTGCGATGTCAAGCCATTTTCGTTGATTAATCCCTCGTACATATAGCCAAAAACGCTGTATGCAGATTGATTTAGCGGGTAGTTAAAGGTGGCCGGGCCGCTGGGGGTGGGAACGATGAGTCTGTTTACTAAGTTCGATCGGGCTGGAGTGCACGCAGACAGAGTTATAGTGGCAATTGCCGCCAGTAAAATCGCCAGCCAGCGCAGTCTTGAATGTAGCATCATAGAAATTTTCATAATTTTTTAGTTTACCACCTGCGTGCAACTATGAGGAACCAATCACCAATAACAAATAACCAATGACCGAAAGTAATATGCTCATAAGCCCCTGGATTCATCCGTAGAGACTTTAAAAAGCTCCGCATCATTCCTAACAAGCCCCCGGATTCATCCGTGGGATGAATCTAAAATCTAAAATCTAAAATCTAAAATTGGTTGACTGAGATTGTAGCCAACCGAGAAAGTCTTCTGTGCGCGAAAAATACTTTTCCACTCCAGCCTGTTGCAAAGCATCTTGAACTTCGGGAAGTTGGCGAAATTCTTTGATGTTGCCACTTAGAAATACTTTGGTTTCTGTGGGGTGCAAGCGGGCATGACTCAGAATACAGTGTAGAATTAAATTATCTGTTGGGTCTTTAGCGATGAGAGTTGCATTCAAGCTTTCTTGAATAATATTAGCTGTTAAATCAATCATCTCAGCATTTTGAGACAACTGCTCAATAGATTGGCGCAGACGCAAATCTATATCGTCTAGTCGTCTTTCATGGTCGATTTTAGACTGACCTAAGTTAAAAAATAGAGACTGAGCGTGCTGCGAAGTCAAATCTCGATTAGCTTCGCTGATTTGATTGTCAAGTTGCTGCTTGAAATAGTTGTGTCGCTTCACTTCGTCCTCTAAAGCAGAGAAAGATTCCATGTAGCAAATACTGGGTATTGTCAACTGTAAAGATGCTGGCATTTGCCTCAGCAACGTACTTGCTTGAGGGTCACGCCCTGTGGCAATACTCATCAAGAAGTTTGTCTCTATATACAAAATTACCAAGTTGTACTCCTGATTTTGTTGTTCCACCAGCCAGCCTTTCTAACAAGCCAATTATTGCTAGTTTTTCTGATGCTGGCGGCATCTCAGATTTCCAGTTATATCCTAAGTCTCGCAGCCAAGATTCGATTAGACTCTCTAAGTAACGCTCAGATATCCATTTTTTACCAAATTCAGGCTCATAATAACGAAGTATTTCACCAGTGTTTAGAGAACAAACAGGTTCAGATAAGTTTACTCCGTCCCATTTGAAAATCAGAATTTGTTCGGTGTCAACAAACATCGCATAGGGAATGAGTGTGCGCTGCTCGGACATCTTCGCTAACGCAGCTTTCATCCAAGATATCATGTAGTCAGCAATCCTTTGCTTTGCTGCTGGTTCTTGAGCTTCAATAATTTTAACTTCGATTAGCACGACTACCCGATCGTCCTTATCCAATGCGATAATATCCGCGTCAATGGGTAACTCTAAATCCAAGGTTTCAGTTTGCATGGTTTTGGTCTTCCTAAAACGTAGATTAAAGTTCTATTTTAGCACTAACAAAACTACAGCGTAAGCTGCGATTCCTTCTTCTCTCCCAACGGGGCCTAGCTTTTCGTTGGTGGTGGCTTTGATGCCGATTTGGTCTGGGTTGAGTTTGAGGATGGAAGAAAGCCGATCGCGCATTTGCTGAATATGCGGTTTCAGCTTGGGACGTTCTGCCACTACCACCGAATCAATATTGCCGATTTCCCAGCCTTTATCTAATATTAACTGATTGACTTGTGCCAGCAATACGAGACTATCCGCACCCTTCCATTTCGGGTCAGTTGGCGGGAAATACAGCCCGATATCTCCTAAGCTGAGAGCTCCGAGCATGGCATCCATGATAGCGTGAGTAAGTACGTCGGCGTCGCTGTGGCCGAGTAATCCTAATTCGTGAGGAATATTGACACCGCCTAGGATGAGAGGACGATCGGGAACTAAGCAGTGAATGTCGTAGCCATTGCCGATGCGGATGTTCATGTAAAAGGAAGGTTGGGTAAGTATAGTAGAAGACAATTATTTCATATTTTCAGGGAGATAAGTGAATTTATTTTTTAAGGCCGAGCCGAGTGTTAAATATTTTTTTTTGCTGCTTTCCTTAGCAGCTATGGCAATCCTAAAGCGGCTGGAGGGGGGAGAGAAGGGTTAATGCTGGAAACGCTAGAAAATTATGGGGACTTCTCGATGAGTGATCTCCTGAACTCAAAGACTTACAAACGCGAATCCAAAATTTATTAGGCTCTTAAATATACGAGATTTACGCATCAAGACCAAAGAAACCGGGTTTTTTACCGAATCTGTGGACTACCACGAAGTATTACCGCAAAAAACCCGGTTTCTGACCATGAATTTCAAAGGTGGTATCCGCCACGTGATTTATCCGTGGAATCAATCCCAAATCGAAAATCAAAAATCCTCAAGCCCCCGCATTTATCTCGCGCAAGTCAATCGAAAATCGAAAATCTAAAATCGATTGACCACTCGTGCGATCGCCCTTTCTCCTATTCTTCCCTCTCCTGCAACCAAACCTCATACAAATCCGATCGGCGGGATCGAGTTCTTTCAATTTGCTGTTGCTTGCGCCAGCGAGCAATTTCTGCGTGATTACCAGACAGCAACACGTCGGGCACCTTCAATCCCCGAAAATCCGCCGGTCGAGTGTACTGCGGATAATCCAAAAGTCCGTCTTCAAAACTCTCAAACTTTAGCGAATCTTCCTTCGCCACAGTTCCCCGCAGCAGTCGCAAAACCCCATTAATCAAAGCCAAAGCCGGAATTTCGCCCCCCGTGAGCACAAAATCCCCCAAAGACACCTCGCGAGTGACCAAATGCAGGACTCGATCGTCCACACCTTCATAATGACCGCAAATCAATACCAACTGATCGCGATCGGCCGCCAACTCCCGAAACATCGCCTGCTGCATCGGTTCCCCCTGGGGAGTCAGCAAAATCACATCTCGCCTCGGCAAAACCGGCAGCGACTCCACCGCAGCAAAAATCGGTTCCGGTTTCATCAGCATCCCCACTCCGCCCCCGTAAGGCTCATCATCGACTCGCTGGTGCTTGTCTGTGGTAAAATCGCGGGGATTGACAAAATTCACCTCAGCAATCTTTTTAGCTAAGGCTTTGCCCATCAGTCCCGACTCTAGGGGAGCCCGGAAAAATTCTGGAAATAGGGTAACAACGTCAAATCGCACAATTATTGGAATTTCATTGATACATCACCTCTAGTTTGACCTTTAGAGGGAGTTCAGTTTTCAGTAATTGCTTTATTCTTTATAATTTCTTATAATTTCTGAAAATTTTGGCAAGTTAAATTCTCTTCCTTTGTCGGCGGGCCGGTTTTGTACAAAAATAATCTGTTTTTCATGACAGCGACTGCAAGTAAACTCGCCCCCAAACAACTGCGGGATCGCGCGATCGCCGATCGCACCTCGCTGGCACCAAAAAATATTTATTCTTAAAAAGCCCCATTCTACCCACAGCCACGGCAAAATTGAATTTCACATCCAACAGAGGAAGACACACCATGCAGCAGTTGACATCTCAAGCCCTTGAACACAATATTCCCCCGCGCACAAAAACCTCGATTATGGTCATCGGGGGAGCCGAAGACAAAGTTCACGGGCGAGAGATTCTGAACACCTTTTTTTGCCGTGCTGGGGGTGCAAACGCTCGGCTGGCGATCGTTCCGTGCGCTTCGCGAGATCCCGAAGGAATTAGCAACCGCTACCGCACAATATTTGACGAAATGGGCGTTAGCGCAGTCAAAGTAGTAGACATCCGCGAACGCGAACAAGGCGAAAACCCCGTCTGGAAAGATTACTTAGAAGACTGTACGGGCGTATTCATCACAGGGGGCGACCAACTGCGGCTTTGTGGGCTGCTGGCGGACACCCCGCTGATGGAGAAAATTCGCAAAGAAACTCTCGAAGGCAAGATTACCCTCGCTGGCACCAGCGCGGGTGCTGCGGTGATGGGATATCACATGATTGCAGGCGGTGGGAGTGGCGCCCCGCCGAACCGCTCTTTAGTAGACATGGCAAACGGACTTAACATTATTCCTGAGATCATCGTAGACCAGCATTTTCACAACCGCAATCGCATGGCTCGCTTGCTGTCGGCTGTGGCTTGTCATCCCGATCGCATCGCTATTGGTATTGACGAAGACACCTGCGCCTTGTTTGAGGGAGACGATACTATGAAAATTCTCGGTAAAGGCACTGTGACTATTGTTGATTCTAGGGAAAATTTTTATACCAATGAATCTATGGTAGGAGCGACAGAACCCTTAAGTCTGTTCAATATGCGCTTGCACGTTCTGTGTCACGGAGATTGCTACAATATGCCCCAAGGCAAACCCATGCCATCGGGAGCGTGTTCCGAGTCTGGCTGGCCCCCCGAATGCCGCACAGCCAACTAAGGTAGAACATCTCTTGTCATTGATTCGGCAGAAATTAGGCGGCATTCCGGCCGAATCATCGATACAACAATAGAATAGATGCCGAAGCAGCCACGGTCTGACCCCAGGAGACCGAACCACAGAAAATTCTAGCTTCAGGCTTTGAGTTTTTGCTAGCCATGTACCTGTAGTTTTTAGCCGATCGCAGGGGCATGAATTTTAAATTGGGTAGCCCATAACTGGAAATTCACTCCCAAACTGTTCGCAGCGAACAGTCGATCGAGCAATCTAGATCGAAATTGAATAAATGCTCCAATTATCTATAAGATTTCGCGCCCCATACCCCTCTAACTGCCATGAAAATACTTAAAATCCAGACATTACGCGGCCCCAACTACTGGAGCATCCGACGCCAGAAACTCGTCCTGATGCGTCTGGATTTAGAGGAGTGGGCAGATAAAACCACAGCGGAAATTCCTGGCTTCTACGAAGGGTTGATCGCTGCACTTCCGAGTTTGAACGACCATCACTGTTCTCCAGGCCATCAGGGAGGATTCCTGCAACGGGTCAGAGAAGGCACAATGATGGGACACGTAATCGAACACGTCGCCCTCGAACTTCAGGAAATGGCAGGAATGCCGGTCGGGTTCGGTCGCACCCGCGAGACTGCGACCCCAGGTATTTACCAAGTAGTAATCGAGTATCAAAACGAACAAGCAGGTCGCTATGCAGCCCGCGCGGGCGTGCGGATGTGCCAAAGCATTGCCGATACAGGCACTTATCCAGCAGCCGAATTAGTCCAAGATTTGAGAGACCTCAAAGAGTTTGCTGCGTCGGCGGCCCTGGGGCCGAGCACGGAAACACTGATTAAGGAAGCAGAAGCGCGCGGCATTCCTTGGATACCTTTGAGCGCCCGGTTTATGATTCAACTCGGCTACGGGGTTCACCAAAAGCGGATTCAGGCAACTCTGAGCAACCGGACGGGAGTTTTGGGGGTAGAACTTGCCTGTGACAAGGAAGGTACCAAAAATATCCTCGCCAGCGCCGGCGTGCCGGTTCCCAGAGGGACGGTGATTCATTATTTGGACGAATTGCGCGGGGCGATCGAAGATGTCGGCGGTTATCCGATCGTCCTCAAACCCCTAGACGGCAACCACGGCCGCGGCATTACGATCGACATCAATTCCTGGGAAGCAGCAGAAGAAGCCTACGACTTAGCCAGCGGGGCATCAAAAACAAAAAGCGTGATAGTCGAGCGCTATTACGTCGGCCGCGACCACAGAGTATTGGTAGTCAACGGGCAAGTCATAGCAGTCGCAGAACGAGTCCCCGCTAACGTTGTGGGCAACGGCAAGTCTACAGTAGAACAGCTTATTGAAGAAGTCAACCGCGACCCGCAGCGAGGAGACGGACACGACAACGTGCTCACCCGGATCACGATCGACAAATTGTCCCTGGATTTGCTGCAAAAACAAGGATACGCGATGGACTCCGTAGTGCCCGCCGGCGAAAGAGTATTTTTGCGCGCGACAGCAAACTTGAGTACCGGTGGAATTGCAGTCGATCGCACCGACGAAATCCACCCAGAAAACGTCTGGCTGTTTTCCAGAGTCGCCAAAATTATCGGTTTGGACATCGCCGGCATTGACGTAGTAACTCCCGACATTTCCCAACCCCTGCGCGATGTCAACGGCGTCATCGTCGAAGTCAACGCAGCACCGGGTTTCAGAATGCACGTCGCCCCAAGTCAAGGTTTACCCCGCAACGTCGCCGGCGCCGTCTTCGATATGCTATTCCCCTCGCCTCAACCCAGCCGGGTGCCAATTTTAGCGGTAACGGGAACCAACGGCAAAACGACAACCACTCGCCTGCTAGCCCACATTGTCAAGCAGACAGGTCAGATTACCGGATACACGACTACCGACGGCACTTATATCGGCGATTATTTGGTCGAAACCGGAGACAATACCGGGCCCCAGAGTGCTCAATTGATTTTGTCCGATCCGACTGTAGAAGTGGCCGTGTTGGAAACGGCTAGAGGCGGAATTTTGCGATCGGGCCTCGGCTTCGATCAGTGCGATGTCGGCGTCGTCTTGAACGTCGCAGCCGATCACTTGGGCATTGGCGACATCGACACCGTGGAACAACTTGCCAAACTCAAGAGCGTCCTCGTCGAGTCGGTAATGCCCAAAGGCTATGCAGTTTTGAATGCAGACGATCCGCTAGTATCACAAATGGCGCAGCGTGTCAAGGCTCAAATTGCATATTTTTCCATGAACCCGGACAACGAACTGGTTGCCAAACATACCGCGGCGGGCGGGCTGGCAGCGATTTACGAAAACGGGTACTTGTCGATCTTAAAAGGCGATTGGACGCTGAGAATTGAGCAGGCTGTGAACGTGCCGCTGACGATGGGCGGGCGGGCGCCGTTTATGATTGCTAATGCTTTAGCAGCTTGTTTGGCGGCTTTTGCCCAAGGATTGAAAATAGAAGATATTCGCGCTGCTTTGTCAAGCTTCCAAGCATCCGTCGGTCAAACTCCCGGAAGGATGAATTTGTTTAATTTGGGCAGCTATCACGCTTTACTCGACTACGCCCACAACCCCCACAGCTACAAAGCTTTGGGCAGTTTCGTGTTGAATTGGCCGGGACGGCGGATCGGGGTAGTAGGTGCCCCCGGAGACCGGCGAGATGAAGATTTTGTCACGCTGGGCAAACTTTCGGCCGAGATGTTCGATCGTATCATTGTCAAAGAAGATATTGACAGGCGCGGCCGAGAACCCGGTGTTGTGGCAAAGTTAATTTGCCAGGGAATTGCCGAGGCGATTTCTGCCGGAACCGCAAACAAATCTCAAGTTGAATACGAGTTGATTCTCGACGAAACAACGGCCGTTAACAAGGCTTTAGACGAGGCGCCGGCCGGCAGTTTGGTAGTAATTTTACCTGAAGGTGTCAACAAAGCTTTGAGTTTAATTGAAGCCCGGAAACCGATTAAGGAATCTGTGGAAGTGCAAAATGGTTTAGATCGATCGAAGTCACAGGAAAGTTTAAAACCGACTGTTGTGAATCAAGGCTAAACTCTTAAGTCTCATTTAATTAATAGGTTGGGTTACTTGTGTTAAACCCAACCTATTTGTTTGAGAAATTACGTAATTCCTGATTTTTATGAAACCTGCTATACTTAAGAAAAACTTTGTAAATCTTCCTCAGATAGCTGAGCTATTTTCATTAAGGCTCTCAAGGTTCCAACTTTCAAATCTTGATTTCGGTGAACAGGAATTGACAAAATTTGTTCTAGTTCCGGGTTTTCATAGATATGATGACTGCCGGTAACTCTTTTCAAAACCCAACCTTTATGCTCTACTATTTTGCAAAGTCGCTTGCCAGAAATAGATTTCATACAGCAATTTCCACAACTCTATCTGTGGAGGCAATTGCTTCACGACTATTAGCAACTTCGAGCCAACCTTCAATAGCATCTTTTAAATTAATTATTACTTCTTCTATCGTTTCTCCTTCGGTAATGCAGCCGGGAAGCGCTGGAACTTCTGCCCAATAGCCACCTTCTTCTGCAGGATGTACGATCGCTCTAATTTTCATAGATTTATTGAGGTATTTTTGAAGCACTAAAGCCATAAAAACCGGGTTGCCAAGCAAAATCTTCGTTGTGAACGATCGACTTTAAGGCAGAAACCGGGTTTTTGACTCCGCCTGTATCTAGGAATATCGTCAAGTATATTATAGCAAATATCAATAGTAAAGCGTCCTAACCGCCGGGTTGCTATAAAGCAAAATCGCAAGATAAATCGCCAATTCAAACCGATCGAAGTATAGAATCAGGAAAAAGCAAGCAGCAGGGTTGAAACATGAATGAGACCGATCGCACGCGAGTCGAAACATTCATCACACGCTGGGCAGGTTCTAGCGGTAACGAACGGGCAAACTACCAGTTGTTTTTTGCCGAAATGTGCGATGCGCTGGGAGTCGATCGCCCTTTTGATAAAGGCAGAATTCCCAACGATCCCTACTGCTTTGATAAGGATGTCAAAATTTTTCACCCCAGCGGCAAAGTAACTCCGGGGTTTGTTGATTTTTACAAAGCCGAGCATTTTTTAATAGAGGCAAAACAGGGCGGAACAACGAGCAAAAAAGGAACGGCAAAGCGGGGGACACATACCTATTTGCGAGAGATGGAAAAAGCGTTTGTGCAGGCAGTTGCCTATACCCGCAGTCTCAGCAGCAAACCGCCCTTTTTGTTAACTTGCGATATTGGCGATCATTTTGAATTATGGATGGGGTTTAGCGGCGATTATGGCGGCTATGGGGCGCGGCGAGAAATCGGGCTAATCGAGTTGCAGAAAGCCGATGTTTTCGATTTGTTTGTCGATATTTTTAGCAATCCCCAACAGCGCAACCCAGAGAAAATTGCGGCGCGGGTGACGCGGGAAGTGGCGGCAGATTTGGCAGAGTTGGCGAAGCGGATGGAGGCGAATGTCGATCCGCAGCAAGTCGCCCAGTTTTTGATGCGCTGTATTTTCACCATGTTTGCTGAGGATGTGGGGTTGCTGAAGGAACATTTGTTTACGCAGGCGCTGGAAACCCGCTGGATTCTCAACCCGAAGATGTTTAAGCCGGAGGTAGAGGCGCTGTGGGAGGCGCTGAATGAGGGGACGAGTTTTGGTTTTCATGGCAAACTGTTGCGGTTTAATGGCGGATTGTTTGCCGAGTCGCAGGCGTTTGCGCTGACAAAGATACAATTGGAAGTTTTGTTGCAGGCGGCGAAGCGGGATTGGTGCAATGTGGAACCGGCGATTTTTGGGACGTTGTTGGAAAGGGCGCTGGATTCTAGGGAACGGAGTAAGTTGGGGGCTCATTATACGCCGCGATCGTATGTGGAACGGTTGGTAAAGCCTGTGGTGATGGAGCCTTTGGGCGATCGCTGGATTGCGGTACAAGCGGAGGTTAAACAGTTGCTGAACGCGGGGGAATCGGAACCGACTGCAAATCAAAGGAAAAAGGCGAGATCAGTTTTAGAGGCATTTCTGACGGAGTTACAAGGGGTGAAGATTCTCGATCCGGCGTGCGGATCGGGTAATTTCCTTTATGTGACGTTGGATTTGTTGAAGGGGTTGGAATCGGAGGTGTTGCGGCGCTTGGAGGATGTCACCGGATCGGCGCAGTTGCTGTTAGATATTGCTCAAGTTAATCCCAGTCAGTTTTTGGGAATTGAGATTAATCCGAGGGCGGCGGCGATCGCAGATTTGGTGATTTGGATTGGGTATTTGCAGTGGCATTTTCGGCGGTTTGGCGATATTCCGCCGATCGAACCTGTGTTGCGCGAGTACAACAATATTGAATGGGGAGATGCAGTGTTGGCCTATGACGGGAGGGAACCGGATGTGGATGCGACGGGGAAGGTGAGAACTCGCTGGGGCGGACGGATGATGAAGAGTCCGGTGACGGGGGAGGATATTCCCGATCCGACAAACCAAGTAACAATTTATCGGTATTTGAATCCGAGGGCGGCCCAGTGGCAAAAGGCAGATTATATTGTGTCGAATCCGCCGTTTATTGGGAATAAGAGAATGCGTGAGAGCCTTGATGACGGGTATGTTGAATGCTTGAGGAAGACTTACCAAAACTTGTCAGATACGGTTGACTTTGTAATGTACTGGTGGGAGAAGGCAGCAAATCTTGCCAAGTCGAAGAAAATTCAAAGGTTTGGCTTTATTACAACAAATAGTATTGTTCAATCATTCAATAGGAAAGTTCTAGACCAGTATGTCGGCGATAAACAAATATCTCTTTACTTTGCTATTGCCGATCATCCTTGGACAGATAGTAAAGATGGTGCTGCTGTACGTATTGCTATGACTGTCGTGACACCCGAACCGTCAATTTCAGGCTTTTTGATGAAAGTCAAGTATGAATGTCAGGGAGAAAATGAAAATGAAATTTTAAAATTTGAGGTAATTAAGGGATTGATTAATTCTGATTTGACTATTGGCCGTGATACCGTCAAAATGAAACCGTTAAAATCAAATGATGGAATCTCATTTCAGGGTGTTATTCCATTAGGCACAGGGTTTAGAATTGAAGAACATGATTTCCAACAGCTTGATTTAGACAAGCAGAATTTGCCGTCAGTCATCAGATCGTATGCGATTGGTAGAGATTTAGTTCAAAGTTTTCATAAAAAGTGGATTATTGATTTTTTCGGTCTATCTAAAGATGAAGCCTCTCAACAGTTTCCTCTATTATTCCAAAGGCTTCTAACAACAGTTAAGCCATTTCGAGATCAGCAAAATAGAAAATCAAATCGGGAGAATTGGTGGCTTTTTGGCGAGAAAAGACCAGGCTTAAGAAAAGCTGTCAACAATTTGAATCGATTTATTGTCACGCCAGACACTTCTAAATTTAAGCCATTCTTTTTTGTTGATAGTGATGTTTTGCCGGATGTTCAGCTTTATACAGTCGCATCAGATGATGCCTGGATTTTAGGCATTTTAGAATCCTTAGTACATCAAAAATGGCTTAAAAAGATTGCACCGCGAATGGGCAAGGGAAATGATTTGCGATGGAAACCGTCAATTGTCTTCGACCCCTTCCCCTTCCCCGACCCCACCGATACCCAAAAACAAACCATCCGCGAACTCGGAGAACGCCTCGACAGCCACCGCAAACGAGTCCAAACCACTCACCCCGAAGTCACCATCACCGGGATGTACAACCTCCTCGAAAAACTCCGCCAAGGCGAACCCCTCGACGACAAAGACAAAGCCTTCAACCAAAAAGCCCTAGTCTCCACCCTCAAACAAATCCACGACGAACTCGATGCCGCCGTATTTGCCGCCTATGGTTGGGAACCCACCCTCACCGACGAGCAAATCCTGGAAAACCTCGTCACCCTCAACGCCCAACGCGCCGAGGAAGAACGCAACGGACTCATTCGCTGGCTGCGTCCCGACTACCAAGCCCCAGGCGAAACCTACATCCAACCATCCCTTGCAGGTATCACCACCGAAACCGAAACCTTGATCGCCCCCACGGAACAACAACCTTTCCCCAAAACCCTCAAAGAGCAACTTTCCGCCATCCGCGACTTATTTCGCACCCAAAGCGGCGAATGGACTGCAGCCCAAGTCACCGCCCATTTCAAAGGGGCTAATCGCAAACAAAAAGTCATTCTCGACTGTCTCGAAAGCCTGGAAGATTTGGGGATTTTGCTCAGTCATAATGAAGGTGGCGTGCAATATTGGTATCTCCCAACCTGATGGAATTGCAAAAACTTGTAGCTTACGCTAGGGGGTTTGAAGGCGATCGCCCTTACAATTGTTATAGTATTTGATTCTCAACAAACCCGATGACCATCAAACCGATTCGGTGGGTTGGCGCTACCCGTGAAGAAATCCAATCTCTTCCTGACGATGCCCGAAAAGAAGCTGGTTTTGCACTTTGGACACTTCAGCAGGGCATACAACCATCAGACTTTAAACCCATGTCAATCGTAGGCAAAGGCGTTGAAGAAATTCGGATTCGGACAGAAGATGCCTATCGGGTATTTTATATTGCTAGATTTGAAGAAGCTATTTACGTTCTTCATGCTTTCCAAAAGAAAACTCAGAAGACAGCCAAGAAAAATATCGAAATTGGACAGAAACGCTACCAACAGTTGTTACAAAATCGTTTAAATTCAAGAGAACCAGAACCATGAGTGAAAATACTATTACCCAAGCAACCGATAATATCTTTCTCGATCTGGGATTTTCAGCAGAAGAAGCTGATAACTTACTAATCCGATCGCAACTTATGCTCGCCCTGCTTCATCAGATTAAACATCACCGTTGGACGATCGACCAAACTGCTCAACATCTCAAACAGTCAAACGACCAAATCAAAGCTCTAACTCAAGGTAAAATTGGGGAATTCTCGGTTGATACTCTGATCGCAATGCTAAACCAAGTAGGCATGACTGTCAAAATCGAAATTTGCCCCAAGGTAGCTTAGAGCGAGATTAGAGATATCGGTAAGTTTTGCTTTGCGCTTGTTATCATGAGCTTATCCAGCAAGAGGTTATCTAATGCTAGAAACCACCATCCTAGAAACGCTGGTCAAGTTGCCAGATTCCCTGAAACAGGAAGTTTTGCACTATGTAGAATTCTTGGCTGCAAAATATGCAAATAATGAGGTTGCCGTAAATCCTCCTCAAAAGAAACGTCAAGCCGGGATGATGAAAGGCACCTTTGTCTTACCGCTTGCTGATGATTTTGATGCACCATTAGAGGATTTCCAGGAGTATATGGAATGAGTGCATTATAAAAATATACGAATGATTCATCTGGTATTCTGACTCTCATTCCAGAGGATATTATTCATTATAGCTTTCCAGGAAAGAGAGCGATAGCATTTTAGCTTTTAACTACCGCCCACTGAGTCACCGACGCAAGCGGTTTCCAACCCTGAAAAGAACCGATCGCCCCTACTCGCTGAATCCCAATTCTAATCAGTTCCCCGCCATAACGATCGTGCCATTGCAAAACTTTAAACTCGCTCTCAACTGTCACCGCATTAACAACTAATCGGCCGCCTTCACCTAAAGCATTCCAGCAAGTTTCCAGCACAGATTCTGCGGTGACACCGCCGCCGATGAAAATAGCATTCGGTTGAGGCAAATTTGTCAGGGCTTCCGGCGCTTCTCCCGCCACGATTTCGAGTTCGGGAACGCCGAAAGTCGAGGCATTTTCGGCGATGTATTGCAGTCGAGTTGGGTGGCGTTCGATCGCGATCGCCCTGCACCGAGGATGACTCCGCATCCATTCGATCGCGATCGAGCCACAGCCCGCCCCCACATCCCAAAGCAACTCTCTGGGAATCGGCGCTAACGTTGACAGAGTAACGGCTCTAACCTCCCGCTTGGTAAGTTGTCCGTCGTGGCGATAACCAGCATCCGGCAAACCGGAGGTACGAGGGAAAATCACAGTTTCGCGATCGGCTGCAACTGCGATCGCGATCGTGTTCAAATCAGCCAAATCCGCTGCATTCCAGGCTGCTGCTACCCCCTCTATCCGCCGTTCCGATCCCGACCCCATCCGCTCGAACACGGTCATCAAACTGCTGCCAAACCCCCGCTGTGTCAACAATTCTGCCACCTTTCCCGGCGTGTGTCTGTCAGCGCTCAACACCAGCAAGCGCGCTCCCGGCGACAAAGCAAGGGCGATCGATGCGATCGGGCGATTTGTCAAACTGAAAGTCTCAACATCCGCCAAAGCCCAACCCAAACGGGCGCAAGCAAGACTAAAAGCCGATGCAGCGGGAATCACAGTCATTTCTGAAATGGGAATCTGGCGCGACAGTGTTACCCCAATTCCGTGACACATCGGATCGCCGCTTGCGAGCACGCACACAGACTGTCCTCGGCGGCGGATGATTTCATCGACTGTTGCTTGTAGCGGCGAAGCCCAAACCAATTTTTCGCGGGTGTCGTCGGTTGGTAGCATGGCTAGGTGACGGGCACCGCCGACAACGACTTGAGATCGAGAGAGGAGGGTAGAGGCGATCGGGCCCAGCCCTGAAAGTCCATCTTCGCCAATCCCCACCACCGAAAGCCATTTGTGCATTGAATCCTTACCGCTAATCTCGCTTCCGGCTGCATCGGAACGATCGAACTCGATAGTCATCACTCATTAGTTATTAGTTATTAGTTATTAGTCGTTAATCATATTATGTCTGCTCGAACAACCAGAATAAAATTGGTTTATAGTGAGGGCGGAAGTCATCATAAAACTCGATCGCGCTGAAGTCCTCACTACAAAATTTATAACTCACATCTTGCATCCCTCTCGCTTAACAGGCTGTCCGACCTGTTCTACAAAGAGTAGATTTTCTTGTGGCGAGTATGGGTTTGGCAGGAGAACCCGCCCGTGAAAGGCTGATTAACAATGGTGCAAAATGCCAGTTATAACGCTTATTTTACCTAACTAGATATGTGAATAAAGCCTCTAAAAAATCTTTTTTTCCAAGCAAAAAGCGCCCCTATTTCTAGGAGCGCTTTTTGTTAATCTCAGACTAAAACTTAGCCATTGATAGAAGGAGCAACCAAAGCTACGGGAGTTGTTTCACCAGCAGCCAAGTCAAGCGGGAAGTTGTGAGCATTGCGCTCGTGCATTACTTCCATACCCAAGTTAGCGCGGTTGATGACATCAGCCCAAGTATTGATGACACGACCTTGAGAGTCGATAATCGATTGGTTGAAGTTGAAACCGTTCAAGTTGAAAGCCATCGTGGAGATACCCAAAGCGGTAAACCAGATGCCAACTACTGGCCATGCACCTAACAAGAAGTGCAAAGAACGGCTGTTGTTGAAAGAAGCGTATTGGAAAATCAAACGACC
>NZ_JAUBUC010000033.1:0-57521 GCF_036705285.1 Microcoleus sp. B4-C1
GCTGATGGTAGCCAAACAGAGATAAGTTCGACTGGATGATCCAAGAATCCCTGCGCCTTTAGGCAAGGGAGTGTCAACAGAACCACCGCCGTTTCGCTGGCCAGGTTAACTCGCACACTGTCCCCTTCGGTACATTCGGGTAGCGCCGAAATGCTCCGCCTAACTGTTTGGCTAAGTTCTTTGCAAGCTGGGTTCCTAATCCTGAAGGTTGAAGTTTAGGGTTTGGATCTTCGGTTATCTCCCTGTCTCGATCGATTTGGGCCAAGCTAAGCGTTTCTGACTGAGACGGTTTCCCCCTACCATTATCCGCCACCCGAATCACCTGCCGATCGCCCTCCTGAGTGCAAATTACGGTCAAGCGAGTGGCTTCGATCGCGTGTTTCCCCACATTGCAGAGCGCTTCTTCCAGAAAGCGGCAGAGTGCTCGCTTGTGTTCCAACCGCAGATGCGAGGTGTTCAAGGGATCGAACTGCACAATTTTGAATTTGATCGTTTTGAGGTAGGGCAATTCTTGTTCGAGCGTGTTGGAATAGACCTTGTAGAGCAATTCATGCAATGGAGCCTGCAGAGCCAATTCGATCGCACTTCCCATTCGCAAATGCGGTTCATCTGCGATCGCATCTCGTTGCACCGAGCCGTAAACTGCCCGTAATTCTTCATTCAGGCGTTGCAAATCCGATAAAAATGGCGGCGGTGGATCTTGCTCCCCAACTGTTCTCAAAATCACCACTAATGTTTGTAAAGGCCCGCTATGAATCGCATTAAAAGTTTGTTCGATCGCAAATTGACGTTCCTCCAACCGCAGTCGGAGTTCCTGTTCGTGGCGATAAAATAACGCTGCCGTCAACCCAACCCCATTCAACACGAGTACGAGCAATACAGGTACGATTGGCACCCACCATCCCAAAAGAATGAACCAGTAACAGAGCGCGATCGGGGTAATACTAGCGATTAAGATCCCGATCACAATTTTCCAGGGCGATCGCAGAAATTGTCCCAAACTCATCCCCAAGAGTCCCCAGACCGCAATCCAGAGCGTTTCCCAGCCCTCCCCCCAAACCTGAAGCAACGGTCGCCGATCGAGCACCGCGCTAATCATCTGGCTGGTTTCGTGGGCCTGCATTTCGACTCCGTAAATCCGTCCGGGATTGATACCTGCGATCGCACCTGAACTTGCCAGATCCTTCGCGCTAAAAGACATCATCCCAATCAGCACAATTTTGCCTCGAATCCAATCCGGGTTGACCTGTCCCGATTTGATTTGCGAGAGAGAAAGCACGCGAAATGGCATTGTCCCGCTGCGAACATTCAGTAAAATCTGGTTCCCGCCTGCATCCGCCCCCACATATCCGCCAGAGTTTGACTGCACTCTGGTCAATTCAATGTTGCCAAAGCGCTTCGCCTCCCGATCGCGAATTCCATTACCTAGCTTAATTCCTCGGGTTGCTAAATAGAGTTCTGCCAGCCGGATTGCGAAGGAAAAACGGTATTCCTGCTGATGGCTACCAGTGCCCAATAAACTGCGGCGCTGGTAGCCATCCGCATCGAGTACGAAATCTGCAAAGCCAACCTGTTCGGGTGGCAGCGCGGGCGGAGGTGCGACGGTAAAGCCACTGCGATCGGGCAAAGCAATCTCCACTCCGATCGTATTCTTGCTGCTGCGAAACACCGATGTCAGTTCAGCATTACCCGGTTCAACCGGAATATCGCGGACAATATCCAGCCCGATCGCGATCGGTTGATAGGCCTGCAAGCGTTTGAGTAAATCGGCAATATCGCGATCGGGAATCGGATAAGTTCTAGCGCGTTGAATATCCTCCTCAGTGATGCCGACAATTACAATCCGTTCATCCATTGGCTCAGGAGGACGCAAACGCAGAAATCGATCGAACGCAACCAACTCCCAAAACTGAAGCGCACCGCTCAATCTAGCCATCATCACAGCGACAATCACCATCAACCCTGGAAGCGATCCGCGCCGCCAAGTCGAGATATCTGCTTTCACTGCTTGTTCTCGATCGGGCTTCAATAATAGACATCTCCAATAATTCTTGTGGAACAGGCATCTTGCCTGTTCTGGATTTGGTATTCGGTCGAGGCCTAATCAATCAATCCTTGTTCCCTAGCTCGCACTTCCGTTTGAATCCGCAGATTTTTGTCATCTTCGGTATGCACATCTAGCACATCTCGAATCTTACTCCAGTAACACTGCACAGTGCGTTCAGAAACATTCATCCGTTTGGCGATCGCAGTATCCTGCAAGCTCTCGTGAAAAGCAAATTGCAACACCTGCATCCAGGCGGGTTTGAGTTGCAGCCCATTGCGGATCTCTCTGGGTGTATAAATCCGCTCGTGCAGCGCCCAATCAACCATTGCCAGCAAGTCTTTCATCGGCTGGCTCTTATCGACAACTGTGAAGCCGCCCATGTGATTGTCGATCGACGGTTTCAGCCAAACTAAAGTCCGAACATGGGCACTCTGCACCACAATATTCAGACTCGGATACTTATCCATCAACGTTTTGAGGAGTTGAAGCCCTGAATTCGCTTGCGCTATGGAGCCGATCGTCTCTGGCATCACCAGATCCACAATCACCAAATCCGGGGTCCTCTGCGCTATTTGCTCAAGGGCTGCCTGAGCCGTCGAAGCCGTCAGAATGTCTGCCTCTGGATATTCTTGCTTCAGAATGTTAAGCGTGCCACCTAACACCATCGCATGGTCATCCACAACTAAAAAGGTTCGTTTTTCAGATTGAGCTAGAGTTTTGGGCATAGTGCATAAAATAAAAATAGTAAGGTCGGCGGGAAAATCAGCGTCTTTAGTTTAGGTAATCCGTCATCTTCTTACAATAGAGGAATTACCGGGTTTCCGTCCTGCATCTGTCCGCCAACAGTGGTTGTGGATGTCGGCAACGAGAATTGCGCTAAAGCGCAGTTCTGATGATTGTGTTGCAAAATCCGCACTTCATCGTCCTGTATTCATCTCTCTCTTCTCGAACTCTGCGTTCTCTGCGTCCTCTGTGGTTAAATCATTCCCATGCCACCGGAAACGATCTTACGCACAGATAACTCGATCGGAGATTTGATTATATTTCTATTATAATCCTGGTATCCTAGTAAGAATAAGGATAATTTCATGCCAGCAGAAGGTTCGTATCAAGCAAACACGTACAATCTGGAACTTGACGCAGAAATTCAACGGTTAAAAGCTCAAGTTCTCCTCAGTTGGGAAAAGGAAGCGCGCAATTTAAAGTGGTTCGGTTTAGCCGACGGGATGAATGTTTTGGAAGCGGGAAGCGGGCCGGGATTTTTCACCGAAAAACTGTTAGAATTGCTGCCCAACAGTCCCGTAACAGCGGTAGAAATTGACCCGGTACTGCACGAAAAAGCAGTAAGATATTTGCAGGACAAAGGGGGCGATCAAGTAAATCACGTCCAAGCATCGGTTGCGGATACTGGTTTGGTGGCTAACACTTTCGATTTTGCGATCGCCCGTTTGCTGTTCGTTCACCTTCCCGATCCCGTCGCAGCAGCTAGAGAAATATTCCGCATCTTGAAGCCTGGGGGAAAACTGGTGATTATCGATAGCGACGCGGATATGTTTTGGCTGACAAATCCACCGTTGTCAGTCGAGATTGTCCGCGAGAAATTCAAGCAGGTGATGGCGTCGCGGGGCGGCGATTTATCGATCGGGAGAAAGCTGTGCCGCATTCTCAAAGAAGCTGGGTTTGGTAGCGTTGATTTAGAAGCGGTTGTCAGCCACAGCGATATCATCGGAATTAAGGCGTTTCAACCTTTGCTTGACTCCGGGCCCATTTTGCAAATGGTCAAACAAGGGCTGATTTCAGAGTCGGAAATAGCCAGCTATATGGTTTCGCGGGATGAGTTTGTCGCTGCGGGCGATCGATCAATGATGAGTTTTTGGTTGATGGCGTGCGGGGGAAAAAATCAATAAAATTAAGACAGGTTTTTCACAAAACATTGATATTCTGCCGCAGCAAAACCTCTAGCACTCTTGCTAAATTCCCCGATGACAAAGCAAACTTATTTAACAGCAAACCCAAAAAAACTTCAGAATAAATTCTCCCCTCAGCATTAGGTTAAAGCTGCACGTATAGCACTAGAATCGTATCATATCAAATCCGGTAGCATCGTCGGGCGTCAAATCTAGTCAACAGCAAAAAATCAAGGATCGTGCAACCGGGATTGAGATAATCCATCTGCGTTAATCTGTGTTTATCTGCCCTCATCTGCGGTTAAAAAAAGAGAAAATTTTAACCGCAGATGACAATGGATTAACGGAGATTCACGCAGATGAAGGAAGAGAGATAGGAATAATTTAGTAACTTTACACCTACAAGTCTAACCAATCGTTGGAGCCGATCGCGCAAAGGTTGTTTGTGAGAGCAAATGGTTGTCTGTCACATTTTAGCTTAACCAATAAAGCCGTTAGCGAAGCCCTCGTAGGCGATCGCACTTTTTACCAACTCCTCAACATTCAACCCACTTGCCGAACCCCATTAAGAAACTCCGTCCTTGCCTCAATCCTTGAAGGCATTAAAACGCAGCGTACCAGCAATTCTAAATCCAATTCCGGCAGCAACTCACTTCTTGAAACTTGCTCATAATTATCCTCCCGCAACCCATACACAACCAACTGATTATTTTCCCAAAACCAGACTTCGGGAATGCGAAGTCGCAGATATTTAGCTAGTTTATTTGTGCTACCGCTACTAATCGTTACTTCCACGGCTAAATCGGGATGCTCTTTTCTTGAACCTATATAATAAGACTCGTCTGGTTCAAATGATACATCTCTTGCCCGGTCTCTGCGAGTTGCACTCCCTACAGGAAAGAATTCAATTCCGAGTTCAAAAAAGTATGCTTCCAGTAATATAGCGAGCGCTTTTTTAAAGCTTTCATGTTCTTCGCCCACTGTCATAAACTCGATCCACCCATCAAGATAAGTTATCCGTAAACCCGGAGAGTCTGCCATTAAAGATTCGAGATCCTCAAATTGCTCCCAAGTATAATAACCAGGGAGAAGCAATCGCTGTTCCGCAAGCGTACCTTTTTCTTCTAAAAGTTGTGCAGTCACAGGTATCACCATCCTATTTTAAATATTACTAGCCCCTACCCAGCACAAACCAGGCAGGGGCATTCACTCACATTCTAACTTAATGAACTAGCTCGATCGCCCTTTTAGTCAACGCCTCAGCAGTCAACCCGTTAAACGCCATCAACTGACCAGCACTAGCAGTAGTTTCCCCCCGCTTCCAAGCGAAAGTATCCCGCTTGCAATTGCTCCGTAGCATCACAGGTTCCAACATCCCAGAAGCACCGCCTGTCACGCCAATCAAGGCATCTCCGCCAAACAATTCGGCAAATTTATCATCGCTCAAAAAGCCGCCGTCAGCTTCCGAACAAGTATCCCAAGCAACATCGCTAGCACGATACAAACGCCGGGGATTCACAATAGAAACAATCCGCACTCCAATCCCTTCTGTTTCTAAAAATGCCGCCGCTTCAAACACTGGCATTAAAGTCATGTCGCCGACAACTGCAAACACAACTTTCTTGCTTCCCCCTTGATTGTGAGCAGCTTGCGGGGAATCGACTTCGTGCAGCACTATTGCACCGTCTTGCAAACCTTGGCGAGTCTGTTCAAAAGTAGTGCGAATTGGCAGTGGCGACTTGCTTGCAGTAATCACAACTCCCTTATTTTTAGCAGTCAAAGCCCACTCGTAACAAGCTTGAATGCTGTTAGCATCCGGTGGAAACAAAGGAAACACATTTCCGTTCCGCATCATCGCGGCAAAATAAGCCTCAATTTCCGGTCGCTGGTGCGTCCAACCGTTGCGGCCTTGTTCCAATGCACCCGCTGTAAATAAGGTGACAGTTGCCGGAGTTGGACGGCGCAATTCTGCCATTGCTTGGGTTACAGTTTGCCAAATTGGTAAACCGTTGATGGCAAAAGATTCGTAGGAACACCACAAACTCCGCGCTCCAAATAGCGATAAACCTACGGCTAAACCAGCGCAAGCATCTTCGCTCAAAGGTTCGTAAACTTGACCGTTTGGCGATTGATTGTACAGGTCATCTGTCGTCGGGTGAATAATCTTGAGAGCTTGGTTGATATTGGCAATTGCCGATGCTTCATTGCCGTCTGCATTAGTGACAAGAAAAGTACGATCGCACTCGCCGACTTTCCCTACCAAACGTCCCATTGCTGTTGTCGAAATCTTCGCTTCTCCCCCAACTGCAAATTCTTCTAAAGGCAATTCGCCTAAATCTGCCAGCGGCAATGTAAACTCAGTAACAACTGTTTTCGCCGCCGGCCCGCCGCCCGCACGCTCGCAATTTGTCCGCACCAATTGCCAAGCAGCAGCAGTTAAAGCGCGCTCTTTTAAAGCACTGACAATGTGCGGAGCATCCAGCGTATCTTTCGGATAAAGGTTGTGAGATTTTGCTCCGCGCGCGTGGACGCCGGCACCTTTTAACTGTTTGATAATAAACGCAGTTAATTTGCCACCGAGAGCAGATTTGGCCGCTTTGTCTACTCCTTGTAAAACAGCTTTGGTAAATGCCATCCGCTGTTCGAGCGAAAAAGCAGTGCTGTCCACATAATCTTCCGGTTGATTTTTATCGTCAAATTCCTTAGCATCAACTAAGATAACTTCTTCAAAACCGTTCCCTTGCCAATAAGCAATCATTTCAGCATTAGTTTTAGTCGAAACCATGCTGTGATGTTCCTGAGAATATCCGTTCCAAACCAATACAGGCAAAAAGTTAGTAGCTTTGGGATAAGCAGTGTGGAAATGCGCCATGCTGCTCATCGGGTAAGGTTCGCCCATGCCACCGTCGCCCATTGTGAAAGCAAACAGTTTGTCGGGGTGCAAAAGTGCTCCAGCCATTGCGAAATGCTGCCCTTGTCCGAGGGGGCCGGCCGGTGCTAAAAGGCCGGGAATGAAACCGGAAAGATGTCCTAACAAACCGTCTTTTTCTCGGAATTTATCGCGCACTTGCTGCACGTTGAAAATTCCCATATCCTCTAAAGATCGATCGAGAAACATGGCACTATAAAATCCCGGCGCGTGATGGCCGACTTCGGTGACAATATTCTTGTGTCCCAGCATCACCAATGCTGCGTAGGCTTCTGCTTGGCTAGCAAAACCCCCCGGATGTCCCGATGCTTTGCTGGCGGTAACTTGCAGCGTCAGGTAGCGCAGGGCGTCTGCTGCTAGCATCGTTTGAAAGACGGCGACGGGATCGGCCGGATCGGCGATCGACTTGCTCCCCTGGGCGATCGCAGGTGTTTTCCCATAAGTATCAAAACCAGGGACTGTTTCAGAAAAATATTGAATGCCTTCGCAAAAAGCGGGCGTTGTTGACGTTGCCTGTGGGGTAGTTGCTGTCATGCTTGATACCGGAAAAATTTGAATTGGATTAATATAATAGTAATTTTATAGCTTCCGTGTTCCAAAAAATCATGAGTTCTATTAAGCTGTTGCGGCCTTTAAATTGTCTGTCAAAAAACAATCAAAGTCTTGTGGGGAGTAGGGGTTGAGCGTCCCGCCCGCCTCGAATATGCAATTTAAATGCGCGACAGCTTATGTCAGTGATAAATAAGTAAAATCTCTCAAATTTTCAGCTAATAAGTAGTTGTTTGAGAACCCGGAGTTTTTTAATAAATCCGGGTTCTGTGTTTACCCATTACTAATCCCTCTCAAATCTCAAATCGCCAATCTAAAATTGTTCCAGCCGTTCCCGCACATCGATATACAGCACAGTACCGCTTTCAGAAAGAGAAGGCACAGCTTTTTGATTCCGCAGCCAAACAAAAAAACTGCTAAGTGCAGGAGTCGGATCTTGATCGCGGCGCAGCGTGTAGATCAAACCTTCGCAAGGCCCATTAACGCGGCTAGTCGTGCAAATCGCTTTCTGGTTATTTACTATACCCACCGTCACATAATTTAGCTGTTTATTTCGGTTATAATTCTCAAGGCGCTGAGTCACTTGTTGGCAGCGAGTTAAAGGATCGTAGCCAGAACTAGAAAAGAAATTAGAATTCCAGCGAATCCAAGGCTCCCTGAACCCTTGCGGATTTTGATACACAGTCACCGGCTCGCCCGTGGAGGTATCGCATACAAATCCTCCATAACTCCGATTCGGCTGGTTTTGATCCGAGGCGCTGCTGAGAGAAAGATTGCTGAGAATGTCCCAGCCGTTACGCTTGTTTTGTGAAAGCAATGCCATAAAAGCATCGATCGGGATTGCCGCATTTAACCCCGTTTTTATCTCCTCAATCTGACCGTTCCACTGACTTCTAATTGTGCCAACAGTATCCCCCTGACCGTGAATTCCTATTACCCTGCCATCAGCATTAAATACAGGCCCGCCGCTCATCCCGCGCCTGGTTACAGCTTGGTAGCGCAGACGATACCCTGATGAGGCGCTGCCCAAGCGAGAAGAGATGATACCAGTAGTAAACTCAAGTTTTCGTTCAACTCCCGAAATTGGCAGCGGATAGCCAGAAACGTAAATAGCAGAACCAACAACAGCACGTTCTGACTCGCCCATTGGTGCTACTGGATACTGTTCTCGGCTCTGAAACTGGATCAAAGCCAAGTCTATATCCGTGTCATTTTTCGGTAGGCGCTGTATTCTAATCGCAGCATAATCCTTCTCTAAATGAGTGCGAATGCTGTATTTTTGAGCGAGGCTTGCCACTACATGATTAGCTGTCAAAACAGTGTAAATATTACCCTGTTTGGCAATAATTACTCCCGAACCACTAGCAAAAAAACCCAGCGTATTGTTGACTTCCACAGTTGTCAAGGTCGCTAGCTGGGCAATTTCTTCTGCTGTTTTGGCACAGGCAGCATATTGTTGACTGACAAGCGCCGTCACTGTTAATGCACCTGTCAAGATGATTGTCAGCGCGTCAAACCGCAAACTCCACACATTCATCGATAACTCCCTAGATGAAACGAGGCGAACTGCCAATATATACTAATTGGAATTCCCCAACTGGATTTAACCATTTTTTCCGATAATTCCGCTGTTGGTTCACTTCCCTCTTCAAAAGCATAAACGCAAAAATTTGGATCTCGATACTTGCCCCTACAGTTAATCCCAATCAAGAAACCTTTGGCATTAAAAATCGGGTCGCCACTCATACCGATTTTACCTCATTTGTATAGCCCAACCTATAACCTTGAGGCAAAGATTTGGCTAGCGGCACCGAAACGAAGCCCGCGTCAATCGATTTTAGATTTTAGATTTGAGATTTTAGAGGCGACCCCACGGATAAATGCTCTTTCTTGAGGATTTTCGATTTTCGATTTGGGATTGACTTGCGCGAGATAAATCACGTGGCGGGTACCACCTTTGAAATTCGTGGTCAGCGAAACTCCCAACCTCAGCACCCGCAGGAAAGCCGACTGCCAACACTGGCTCAGACACCGCTCCGGGTTCAAGGCTGAATAGTGCTATTTTATACTCGATCGCGCTGCGAAACATAACGATCGCCCGATCGGTATTGCCCAGCCGCCTCAGAACTCCTAGCAGTGGGTGGAGGAGGCCGTCGTCGGTGGCAATTGTCCGATCGCCACAACCTGCTAGTTAGTGAGCACCGTATAGGTTTGGCCCTGCTGCCGGACGATCGTCCCGGAACCAGAAGATATTCCGGTCGGGATGCGTACCGCTGTTTGACGCGCCAACTTTTCCACCTCAATCCTTGGAATTGGTGATGGGATGGAAAATTTGCCAATCTTTAAGGCTGTCCGAACGGTGGGGAAAAGGGGGCAGTTGCGCGCTATCGGCAGTGTTTTCCCCTAGCTTTTCGCTGACATCAATGTAAGGAATTTTACTGGTTTCATCAAAAGACGGCATCCCGACATATCCTTGGCGCCAAGCCAACAAATTATACAAAGAGCCGATCGGGTCTTGGCCGGGTCTGAGGGTATAAATCAAATTTTGACACCGCCCATTGACTTGATTCGCCGTGCAGATGACGTTCTGGCCGTTCATTTGGCCCGCAGTAATGTACTTAAGCATTCGTTGGCGGCGATAGATTTCGAGGCGTTGACTCACTAATTGGCACCGAGTTGCCGGATCGTAGCCAGAACTGGAGAAATAATCGGAAGTCCACTCAATCCAAGGCTCTACGGCACCTTTAGGGTTTTTGTACACCGTCACCGGCGCACCGGTCGAGGTATTGCACCAAAATCCACTTTCCCCCGGTGCTCGCCGACCGTAACTCGGTCCAGAAGCAACCGTCAGGCCACTGAGGGCGCAAGCTGTTGCCGCCAAAACTTTTGTCAATAATTGCTTTTTCATGATATGTCCACTCTTTATTTAGAGGATTCGGGACAAAAATCACCGAATGCTGAGATAACCCTCTTGACGCGCCTGTTCATTAAAGATCCGCTGACTTCGGAATAATGTTATTCGCGACTTGACCAGAAACCCGTTTTTTTTACGAAAACACTTCGTTGCAGCCGTTATGCCTGGTTAAAAAACCCGGTTTTTTTGCTCTTGATGCGTAAGTTTTGATATTGTTCGCGACTTGCACGTTCCCTCTAACCGCGATTTCGGCGCTGTTAAAAAAGCGATCCGAAGCCGAGCTTAAAATGCGCGCGCCAGTCGGAATTCTGTCCTCATTACTACTAATCAAACTCAGGCTTTTACCAACCGGAAAGAGGCTTTTAACCTCAGACCTTGGAAGGGATCGAGTTGGAACGGTACATCACACCACTGACAAGGTATTTGATATTACTTACGAGCTGGGTCGCAAGCTTGATCTGCTGAGACAGGTAAACTGCTGGGTCACACCAGCGAGGGGCAAAACCCCTCTTATCTGATCTAACACTAAAATCCACGTATTAACAAGAACTCTTAACTTGTTTTCATCTCCGTACTGCGGGAAATACTTCTAAGTGAGTGTAATCAGGGTCTAAGTGCTTTCTACCACCAAAATTCACCCTCCATACACTGACGTTTAGTAAAGTATTAAAAACTATGAACCGTATCTGCAAACCGTTAGGATATTTAGGCCTTTGGTTAATTTTGATGGGCGGTAGCAGTTGTTCTAGCTCCGATGCAGCTACCTCAACCGAAAACCAGAGCCAACTCTCAGCAAGCGCCACTCAATTCCAACACCTACAGCTAACGGGAAATCAAATTGAGGCTCGATCGAGTCAATTCACGCAGCCTTCTAACTCTGTTGCCTCTGTTTTAGGCAGTGCTGACCTCTCAGAAAATACTGCCACCGTTACGGTTTATAAGGTAGATAATTTGTGTCAAACTCTGAACCCGGAAACAGTTACAGGCCCAGAGAACCAGTTAATGTCATCGGCGGTTAATGAAGTGTTAAAGCAGCAGATTTTCGATAGTCTTGGTTTGGCTGGCTATCGCCTCAAGATCGATCGCGACCTCGGAATAGCTACCGTGGATCTGCGAGCCTCCGGAAATTCGCGGCAGAAATTGCAAAATCTGTCGAGTTGTCAAATGTTAGGTTTGTTCGGGGGCGTGCGCCAAACTTTAACCAGTTATGCTCCTTGGCAAATCAAAACTGTTCGTTTTACAGAGCTTGGAGAGAATATTTTGAGCACAGTTCGAGAATAAGCTATTAAAATTATTGGAGATGGGAATTACACAATTCTCCCCTTAAAAACAAGGGTTGGGAGGGATTGAATAAACCTTCAAACCCTTTGAAGTTTTTTGATACTGCTAAGTCCTGTGACCCAAACCCCGGTAATTCCTATGACACTACCTAACGGCCCCACAGATCCACCCCTTGTGCAGCTAATTCAATGGATCGGCGATCCCCTGACATTCATGGATAAATGTGCCAAACAATACGGCGACATTTTCACCGCTCAACTGAACAAGGGGAAACCATTGGTGATGATCCGCCACCCCCAAGCTGTCCAGGAGATGCTCAACAGCAACGCGTTTCACGCTCCAGGCCGCCTGAACAGCCTCCTCAAACCCTTGCTGGGAGAACAATCCATGTTTCTCCTCTCAGGAGAAAGGCACAAACGCCGGCGCCAATTATTGATGCCGCCCTTTCACGGCGAACGGATGCGGAATTACGGCCAACTAATTTGCGATATTGCTCAAGATGTTGCCAGCAAGTGGTCGGTCGATCGACCTTTTGTGGCCCGCAGCGCCATGCAGGAAGTCACCATGCGGGTAATCTTGCAGGCTGTCTTCGGCATGGATGACGGGCCGCGGTTACAAGCACTCAGGCCCTTACTTGCCTCAGTCGTCGATATGACCAACTCTCCCCTGCGATCGAGCATACTGTTTTTCGGCTGGATGCAGCAAGATTGGGGCTCTTGGAGTCCTTGGGGACGCATGAAACAGCGGCAGCGGAAAGTTGACGCACTCATCGACGCGGAAATTGAAGAACGCAGACAGCAACCAGACACCAGCCGCACCGACATTCTCAGCTTAATGATGGCCGCGCGCGACGAAAACGGGCAACCAATGACGAAGGAAGAATTGCGCGACGAGTTGATGACGCTGCTGCTGGCCGGCCACGAAACCACAGCAACGGCCCTAGCTTGGGCGTTTTACTGGATTCACAGTTTGCCCTCGGTGCGCCAGAAGTTGCTGCAAGAATTGGACAGTTTGGGGGAAAATCCCGACCCGATGGAGATTTTCCGCTTACCTTACCTGAGTGCTGTTTGTCAGGAGACGCTGCGAATTTACCCCGTGGCAATGCTGACGTTTTCGCGAGAAGTTCTCACGCCCGTGGAACTGATGGGATATCAACTCGAACCGGGCACGGTTGTCATCGCCTCGATTTATTTGACCCACAGACGGGAGGATTTGTATCCAGAACCCCTGCAATTTAAACCGGAACGGTTTTTGGAGAGGCAATTCTCGCCTTATGAGTATTTGCCCTTTGGAGGTGGCAGCCGCCGCTGTATCGGCTTGGCGCTGGCACAGTTGGAGATGAAACTCGTGTTGGCAACAATTTTGCGGAATTTCGACCTTGTATTGGCCGAGAAAAAGCCCGTACAGGCCAAACGCCGAGGGGTGACTTTAGGGCCGGCTGGCGGCGTGCGGATGGCACTGCTGGGGCGGCGGATGCCGCAGCCGAAGCCTGAACCTGTTGCTACTGGGGTTTGAAGTCGCAGCAGTTGCAGCGGGCGATCGAACTTTCTGCTTTGAGTGCAAACAATTTAGCGAGAATGTGCGATCGTCCGCCAATGCCACCATTTTTTGTAGCACCCGCTACAGATAAATAGCTAGAATCCTTAACCTGTAAGCCTCCCCCCTCTCAATTTTCAAATTCTCAGTCTAAAATAATAGGAGCCTCGCAAACACAGCCTGAAAGCAAAAGTGGGTGATTGCAATAGTCCTCTTGATATCTCAAAAGCATCCCTGCCATACTTTAAAAACATATGCATACCCTGTTATTCAGCAAGGTCGGAAGCGTGTTGGCATTGCCACCAATCTTCCGGCCTCTTTATTTTTTGGGCTACTTCAGGCATTGGAGACAAGATGCAGAAGGCAAGGCAAAAATATAAATTCTCCCCCTGTCCCCCTCTGCCCCTCTCCCCAATGTAGAGCTTCTCCCTCTAATTCCAATAGAATCCGACAGCAAGTTTAAGGAATCACTAAGGAATAATTAATAACTTGTTAAATTATCTCCTTTGGCCCTTCTCTCAATCTTCTGTTTTCAGAAATTCTGACACCGAGACAGACTTCGGGAGACTCTCCATATCTTGAATTTCGCTTTCGTGGGCAAAAAACTCGACTTCTTTGTCGTCAATCTGGATTTGATAGCTAGCGGTAGCTGTCACAACCCGTCGCTTTTTTTTATCTTCTATTAAAACCCAACACACGACAGGTCTTACCCATCTCTCAACGTGCTGGTTTTGCTTGGTACTCCCAAAGGCATACCAGCCTTTAGCTTCAATAATCTGAAGCACTTTAAAATCGTTACTTGCCATATATCTCTATCGCGTTAACTTCAGTATTCTTCTTAGATAGAACGGCTAGCTTGCTAAGCATGGCAAAGGTTTGACTATCCCAAGCCACACTTTATAACCTGATTTTTTGTCAGGAAAAGCGGGTTGGCAGGGCCTTGTCTGCGTTGTTGCCTGCTAAATGTAGTGCGAGCTTTTTGTACTCTCCCACAATTACCGTAAAGTATCTATACCGCATCCTCAAAAAATATTCTCGCATTAGCCTCAACAGCAGCCAACTAGACCTTAGCTAGCTGCATCTAAGTGGATGCCAACTGCTTCTAACGCCTGGTTGGTGAGAGCGATCGGCATACAATCCTGTTAAGAGTTTTTGCTGCAATCAACTATCATCTTTACCCGATGGGGTAAAACTTAACTAGAGGTTGCCGCTTTCAATTCTAAGCCTCGGTGCGCCTAATTACTAATTAATTGTATGGTGTAGTTGATAATTGCCAAACCGTCGATCGCACTCAACAGCCGTGTCTAACTCTTCGATTACCATCACCGTTAAACTGTTCGCCGCCTTCGGTGAAGCCTACGGCGTTTCGGAACTTACATTAGAACTTCCTCCCGAAACCCCAGTGTCTCAAGTGCTCGAAAGCTCGATCGCCCAATATCCTCAATTAGAACAATGGCGCGATCGCACCCGCTTCGGCCTCAACATGGAATTCGTCCCCCCCGACACCATCCTCCAAGACGGCGACGAAGTTGTACTCATCCCTCCCGTCAGCGGCGGGTAGGCTAAGTTGGTTCATCTGAAATGTTGCACCATTCTCAATAAGCTATTTATGAACAGGCTTTCCGGCCTGTTCCACAAAGAGTGAATTTTCTTGTGGAACAGGCCGGAAAGCCTGTTAAGCGAGAATCGTGCAACATCTCAGTTAATCAAAAATTCGAGGTTTTGTAGTTGTGTTCGATCGCACGACTGCCCAATTCTTAGCCAAAAAAAGATTTATTAAGTTTTGTAACAATTTCGTCGGCAAATCATCCTTGATCTCGATCGGGCTGGCGTGCGGGCCTGAAAATCTGGATTAAGAACCCGATCCTGAAAACAACTCAAATCCTTGTGGTCTGGGCGTCCCGCCCGCCCAAATATCAAAGTTAAATACACCACTGTTTAATTGAAAAATCAATCCCGACTAAAAAAATCGGGTATGGTTGACGAGGTAAATTGACCGTGTTAATCTTGCACAAGACTAAGAAAACATCGCAAAACTAGAGAGTTGAGCTATGACCCAGGCCACCAGAACACAATCCACAGCAGCAACCTTCACAGCCCTCAAATGTAAAGAATGCGGCGAAGAGTACGAACTCCAAGCCAAGCACGTCTGCGATTGCTGTTTTGGCCCGCTTGAAGTCAAGTACGACTACGACGCCATCCGCCGCAGCGTCACTCGCCAAACCATCGCAGCCGGCCCCAACTCGATCTGGCGCTACCGCGCATTTTTACCAGTCGCTACAGATAACGTCATCGATGTCGGCACGGGGATGACTCCTCTATTAAAATCCCACCGCTTGGCGCGCCGCCTCGGTCTAAAAAATCTTTATATTAAAAACGATGCCGTCAATATGCCCACTCTCAGCTTTAAAGACAGAGTGGTGTCAGTCGCCCTCAGCAGAGCGAGAGAATTGGGTTTCACAACGGTATCCTGTGCCAGCACCGGCAATTTAGCTAACTCTACGGCTGCGATCGCCGCCCACGCCGGACTCGACTGCGTAGTCTTCATCCCCTCCGACTTAGAAGCAGGCAAAGTCCTCGGCACTCTGATTTACAATCCAACTGTCATGGCAGTTCACGGCAACTACGATCAAGTTAACCGTCTCTGTTGCGAAGTCGCCAATACACATGGCTGGGGATTTGTCAATATCAACTTGCGTCCCTACTATTCCGAAGGCTCAAAAACCCTCGGTTACGAAGTTGCCGAACAGCTAGGCTGGCAATTGCCCGATCACATCGTCGCTCCCCTCGCCTCCGGCTCTTTGTTCACAAAGATTTACAAAGGCTTTAATGAATTCATCGAAGTCGGTTTAGTGGACGAAAAGAAAGTCAGATTCAGCGGTGCCCAAGCTGACGGCTGTTCCCCCATCGCCCAAGCCTTCCGCGAAGGCCGTGATTTCGTCAAACCGGTGAAACCGAATACAATTGCTAAGTCGATCGCGATCGGCAATCCAGCCGACGGTATGTACGCCTTGGAAATCGCCCGCAAAACAGGCGGCAACATTGAATCCGTCAGCGACACCGAAATCATCGAAGGCATGAAACTGCTAGCAGAAACTGAAGGCATATTCACTGAAACCGCAGGCGGCACCACAATCGCAGTCTTGAAGAAACTCGTAGAAGCAGGTAAAATCAATCCCGATGAAACCACAGTCGTTTACATCACCGGCAACGGTTTGAAAACGCAAGAAGCAGTTCAAGGCTACATCGGCGAACCCATCACCCTCGAACCGAAACTAGAAGCATTCGAGCGCGCCCTAGAACGCGCCCGCACGCTCGAACGCCTAGAATGGCAACAAGTTTCGGTTTAATAAATAGTCATTAGTCATCAGTCATTAGTCATTAGTTATTAGTTATTAAGCTGTTGACTACTGACTGAGGACTACTGATTAATAGTCATCAGTCATTAGTCATTAGTTATTAGTTATTAAGCTACTGACTACTGACTACTGACTACTGACTACTGACTACTGACTACTGACTACTGACTACTGACTACTGACTAAGGACTAAAAAAATGACCGTCAAAGTTTTAATTCCAACCCCCCTGCAAAAATTTACCAACAATCAAGCCACCATCGAATGCGCCGGCGATAACATTTCCGAACTCATTGAATCGCTGGAAACAAATTGTCCCGGCATCAAAAAAAGCCTGTGCGACGAAAAAGGAGAACCCCGCAGATTTCTCAACTTCTACGTCAACAGCGAAGACATCCGCTTTTTGGATGGCTCAAACACAGCCCTCCAAGATGGCGATGAAGTTAGCATTGTTCCAGCAGTTGCTGGTGGCTGATTTTGCAACCGCAGATGGTGGCAGATAAACACAGATGAACGCAGATAGAATTAATTACTATCTGCGTTCATTTGCGTTTATCTGCGGTTAAAAACGATTCCCTCACTTAGTGAGGAAACCTATTTGTGAAATCCAATCTAGGCTTGTAGTTGCGCTGGGGCGTCCCAGCGCAACTACAAACATAAAACTCATTTCTTTGTTCGCAGTGCGTCAAGGAATTATCCCACTAGGAAGCTGCCCTTGCAGCAGTCCGGGGACGGCGCCGGCCCGTCACCTGATTGGCAGGAGATGGCAAGGATGGGGATGATGGGGATGATTGCGATGATGGCGATGATTGCGATGATAATAGCTTAGGTGCTTCCAGGGCACCTGGAGATACTGCTGCTTTTTCCGATCGCACTGCTTCTTCAGGAATTTGCATCAGGAATACCAGCAACGGATTGCTTTGCAGTTCCCGGCGCATCACTCGCTGAATAGCCTTTTCTATTTGCGTTTGCACTCCTACCCAGTCAATATCAACTTGTGAGTCTGAAGTAGCAGGTTTTACAAATTCTGACCAACGATCGCTCAAAACTGTTTCAATGGTTTGAGTGATTAATTTGATCACCTCTGCGCGATCGGCTGATGTCACTACACCTTTCAAGTGGACTTCCGGCTTAGCAACTAATTTGCCTTCCCAGTTCAAAGCCGCCGCTACAGTTACAACGCCATCTCCGGCCAACTGCTGACGTTCCTTGAGGACACTGGCTTTGACAACGCCTGATCGAGAAGCATCTACCAATTCAATTCCTGAAGGCACTTGACCAGCAACTCGCATTGAATTTTCGGTCAATTCTACGACATCGCCGTTGTCAATAACCACCATATTGCTAGCGGGAATGCCCATGCTTTGAGCCGTCTTGGCGTGCTGGATCAGCATCCGGTGTTCTCCGTGAACCGGCAAGAAGAACTTGGGACGAGTCATGTTAATCATTAACTTTTGGTCTTCTTGACAACCGTGACCCGAAACGTGAATGCCTTTGTCGCGGCCGTAAACCACGTGTGCTCCCAGCATCATCAGTTTATCGATCGTGTTTACCACTGCGATCGTATTTCCGGGAATCGGATTAGCTGAGAAAATGACAGTATCGCCTTTTCTGATTTTCAGTTCGTGATGTTCGCCGTTAGCAATGCGAGTCATCGCCGCCATCGGTTCGCCTTGGGAACCTGTAGTTAAAATCAGCACCTTGTCTTCTGCCAAATTGCGGATTTCTTTCAGCGGTTTGAAAATACTATCTTCGCATTTGATGTAGCCAAGATTGCGGCAGTGAGCGATGACGTTAAGCATCGACCGGCCAACCACTCCGACATACCGATTGTTTTTCTTAGCCAAGTCCAAAACAATTTGCAATCGGTGTACCGACGAAGCAAAAGTCGTCAGCATTATCCGTCCCGGTGCTTGAGCGATAATTCTGTCTAAATTCGGCGCCACAGAACTTTCCGAAGCGGTAAAACCGGGAACTTCCGAGTTAGTAGAATCGCTGATCAAGCACAGCACGCCTCTCTCGCCGTACTCCGCCAGCTTTTGCAAATCAAAATGCTCGCCGTCTACAGGAGTGTGGTCAATTTTAAAGTCTCCGGTGTGGATCACAATTCCGACGGGAGTGTGAATTGCCACCGTAAAACTGTCGGCCATCGAGTGAGTGTTGCGGATGTATTCGACTAAGAAATTCTTGCCAATTCTGACAGTATCCCTGGGTCGAACCGTTCTCAATTCTGTGCGGTGAGACACTCCGGCTTCTTCTAGTTTTCCGGCTAGCAAAGCCATCGCCAAACGGGGGCCGTAGATGACCGGAATTTCAAATTGTTTGAGGTGATAAGGGATACCGCCGATGTGGTCTTCGTGACCGTGAGTCACGATCATACCTTTAATTTTGTGGCTGTTTTCCCGCAGGTAAGTCATGTCTGGAAGGACAATATTTACCCCGTGCATTCCATCTGTCGGGAACGCTAAACCAGCATCTAAAAGAATTATTTCGTCGCCGTACTCGAACACACAAGTGTTTTTACCGATTTCGTGCAGCCCGCCGAGGGGAATAACTTTTAGAGCAGATGCAGTTGTATTTTTGATCATGCGTATCCTTTGTTAGTTATTTTTGTTATTGGTCTGTGGTCTATGGTCTGTCGTCTTTCGTCTTTCGTCTACGGTTCGTTGGTAGGGCGATATTTTTCCAAATATTTATGGAAAAATCCCTGGCGGGTTTTACTCTCCCGTACAGTCAGTTGTCTTTGGCCTTCATTCTTCTATCTTCAGTCTTTAATCCTTGACTGTTAGCTACTTACTAACACTTAATTACTAATGACTGATGACTCAGAACTAATGACTGATAACAACCAATATTCAGTTGTCTGAAAACTCGTTCTCGCTCGTCTAGCTAGCTGATACTGCTGCTAGCTGACTCAGTACGTCCTTTAACTTTTGAGTTACCTCAACGGGCGGATCGCACAGGGGCGGACGGGTGGAGCCTACATCCCAGCCTTGAAGCTTGAGAGCTGTCTTGACGGGAATGGGATTTGTGGTGAGAAAAAGAGCTTTAAACAGGTCAAAAAGTTGCAAGTGAATCTGGGTAGCGACTTGAACTTGACCGGCCTCGAAAGCTTTGATCATCTGTTGCAGTTGTTCTCCTACCAGATGGCTGGCTACGCTAACTACACCAGATCCTCCTACCGCCAACATTGGCAAAGTTAGGGAATCATCTCCAGAATAGATGGCAAATTCAGGGGATGTCAAGCACCGAATTTGACTTGCTTGATCCAAGTTGCCACTTGCTTCTTTTACGGCCACAATGTTGGGGATTTCGGCCAATCGAGCCACCGTCTCCGGCAACATATTCTGACCAGTGCGACCGGGGATGTTATATAACATTATAGGCAATTCTGGAGCAGATTGCGCGATCGCCCGAAAATGATTATATAAACCTTCTTGCGGGGGTTTGTTGTAATAAGGAACCACCTGCAAACAACCATCTAACCCTAGTTTAGCTGCTTTTTTCGTAGCTGCGACTGCTTCTGAAGTAGAATTCGATCCTGCTCCTGCGATTACCAACGCCTTACCGGCCACCGCCTTTTGTACCACCTGAAATAATTCGTACTCTTCATCCCAGGTCATAGTGGGAGACTCGCCCGTTGTGCCGCACACTACCAAGCTATCCGTACCGCGATCGGCTAAATGAACTGCCAATTGTTCTGCTACCGCATAGTTAACGCTGCCGTCTTCCTTAAACGGCGTAATCATTGCAGTCAGAACCCGTCCAAACTTTACCACACTTTCTCCGATTTTAGACTGTTGATGTTTGATTTTAAATTTTTGATTTCAGATGAAAGGTTTATCTAAAATCCCCAATTTCAATTTTCAAGTTGCGAGGGTTCCCCTAATTAGAAGCCGCCGCCACTTGGCTTCGCAACAAATTTTTTTCTACCAGCAACTCAGCTATCTGCACCGCATTTAAAGCCGCCCCTTTGCGAATTTGATCGCCCGACAGCCACATTTCCAACCCGCAGGGGTGAGAAATATCTTGGCGAATCCTGCCGACTAACACGTCATCCTTACCGCTGGCTTCTGCGGGCATCGGGAAATAATTAGCTTGCCAGTCTTCTACCAGCTTAACCCCGCTTGCCTGCTTTAAGATTTCCCTGGCCTCGATCGCGCTAAAAGGCTCTGCAAACTCTAGATTAATCGCTTCCGAATGAGCCCGCAGTACGGGAACCCGCACACAAGTTGCCGTAATTTTAATCTCGTCCGTACCAAATATCTTCCGAGTTTCGTTTACCATTTTCATTTCTTCTTCACAATACCCCAAATCGTTAATCGGGGTGTTGTGCGGAAACAAATTAAATGCTAACGGGTAGGGAAATATATCTGTTTTGGGAGTTTCTCCCTGCAAAATTGCTCTTGCTTGAGCTTTCATTTCCTCCATTGCCCTGGCCCCCGCCCCGCTGGCAGACTGGTAAGTTGCTACAACGATGCGCTGTATCGGCCTAACTTTGTGAAGTGGCCAAACGGCAACCGCCATCAAAATAGTCGTGCAGTTGGGATTTGCAATTATACCTCGGTGAGCGGCTGCCGCTTGGGGATTGACTTCGGGAACCACTAGCGGTACCGTCGCATCCATGCGGAAAGCGCTAGAATTGTCAATTACCACTGCCCCGGCTGCCACAGCTTGCGGAGCCCATAATTTAGAAGTAGAGCCGCCGGCAGAGGCGAGCACCAAATCTACATTATCAAAAGATCGCGCCGAAACTGCTTCGACCGGCAGCATCTCGCCACCAAAAGGCAAAGTTGTGCCTGCTGAACGTTCCGAAGCCAGCAGCTTCAAGTTAGAAATCGGAAAACTCCGGCTGTGCAAGAGTTCTAGCAACTCGGCCCCGACTGCGCCGGTAGCTCCTAAAATGGCAACTCGATAGGATTGAGACAAATTAGTTTCCTCCACAAATTAAAGTCTAAACGATCGAAATCAAAAATTTAAATAACTGCAATTCTCAATATCAAACTTAATTAATGTTATGCGATATCAGGAGCATGAGAGGATAGCAATGGTGCAGTTAACCTAAAAGGGCGATCGAACTTCCCGATCGATCCGTGCGATCGTACCCAATCCCAGTTTAGCATCTTTTGCCACTCGCCCACGCCCAATCCGCATCCGGTTAAGTTTTGCGATATATCTGCATTTTCGCAGGCGCATCCATTGACTTTGACTGGCCGCAGAGACCGGCAAGATTGACATCACAGGGCGATATGTGCTATGGTGCATCGGCAATTAGTGGACTTAACCTCCACATTCCTAGCAAAAGCTAGTATCCTCAAACCCAAACTATTTGGCAAGAGCCAAAAAAGTAGCCGGCAATGACTTACAGTCTCATCCGGTAAAGGTGTTGTAGTTGTGCCGTTACGAGTCAAAGCGTACAAAATTAAAATGCAGGCAAAGTCAGATTTGTATGTATTTTATCAAGGAAATTGGGTCTAAAACCCTGTCCTTCTAGGACGGCTTTAATTTCTTAAATCCCTTCCTAAAAGTCAGGAAATTTCTAGTATTCTAGAGTAGTCAAGGTTAAACTCCTGCGCCCTAGTGCATAAAAACAGTTAACGACACACTTTGGCGCGTAAACCGGGGGACAAAGAGCGGCGAAAACTCTATAAACAGCTAGGGGCTTAACACAGTTCCTTTAACCAGAGAAACAAACTATTTAGTCTTGTTAAGTAGGGTAGGGCATACCCGAACTCTAGGTAAATATCCTAGTACGCTTTTGGAGATAGACCAAGAGGGATGACTGCGAATCAGGCTCGTTAATTGGTAGGATTTCTACGGTTAAAAAGTTTGAGGATTGCCGAAAGGACGCAACATTTTAAGGTCAGTCGCTGAATTAAGAATCCCTGACCTAAAGGACAGGGAGTGTCAATACACTATTGTTAAATATCAAAAAAGCCGATGAAAGTAACCCAGGAAAAACTTCCAGCTAGCCAAATTGGTCTGGAAATCGAAGTACCGTCAGAAAAGTCAAAACAAGCTTACGAGCAAGTAATTAAACAATTTGCTCGCGAGGTTAGTATTCCTGGGTTCCGCAAAGGCAAAGTTCCCCGTCAAGTTTTGCTACAGCGCCTAGGCCAGAGTCGTTTGAAGGCGACGGCTTTGGAAAATTTGATTAATGATTCCCTGCAAAAAGCCCTCGAACAAGAAAAAATTGCGGCAATTGGCAGTTTTGAACTTCGCACCGAGTTTGAAGAATTACTAGAGAAGTTCGATCCAGAACAGCCTCTGATTTTTTCGGCGAAGGTTGATGTACAACCCGAAGTGAAAATGGGTCAGTACACAGGTTTGCAGCTTCAAGCAGAAGAAGCTAAGTATGATGAGGGTCAGGTAGATGAGGTATTGGCAAAATATCGATCGGACAAAGCTACTTTAATCCCCGTAGAAGGCCGGCCGGCTCAGTTGGGAGACACGGCTTTGGTTGATTTCGCCGGCAGATTTGCGGAAGCACCCGAAGGCGAAACTCCCGCAGAAATTCCCGGTGGCGAAGCAGAAGACTTCCAAGTAGAATTGTCGGAAAATCAGTTTGTACCGGGCTTTATCCAAGGCATGATCGGGATGAATCCAGGAGAAACGAGAGAAGTTTCTGTACAGTTCCCCGAAGAGTATAGCAGTGAAGAATTAGCCGGAAAACCAGCAGTCTTTACGATTACCCTCAAAGAACTTAAGGAAAAAGAATTGCCGGAGTTGGACGACGACTTCGCCCAAGAAGTCAGCGAGTTTGAAACCTTAGCAGAACTGCGCGAATCGCTCGAAACTCGGTTTAAAGCAGACCAAGAAAACAAGACATCAGCTAATAAGGAAAAAGCTATATCAGCAGCCCTTGTGCAGCTAATAGAAGTGGAAATTCCCGAAACAATGCTCGATCGCGAAATCGATTATTTGTTGAATCAACAAGCCCTCCAATTGAAAAATTACGGCATAGATATCAACCAACTGTTTACCGAAGAAAATATGGGGCCGATGCGGGAACGCTCGCGCCCGGAAGCAATCGAGCGCCTCAAGCAGAATTTAGCTCTGGCAGAAGTAGCCAAGCTGGAATCCTTATCTGTTGAACCAGCAGAAGTAAAAGCAGAAGTAGCAAAAATCAGAAAGCAGTTTCCCAAAGGAGATTTTGACCCCCAAAGGTTGCAGGAATTTGTAGCAGAAGACTTGCTCAAACAAAAAACCCTGAAATGGTTGGAAGAAAAAGGAACAATCGAACTCGTACCTGAAGGCTCACTGACTCCTGCAGCAGCAGAATCAGAAGAATCGGACGCTGAAGATTCAGCAGAAGCAGCCACGAGCGTTGAAGTGGAAGTCGTAGGCGAAGAATAGGGCGCAGAATCAAAGTAGTAGGGACAGCGCACGCCAGCCCTTCTTCGTGTAAACAAACACGTTAAACCCTCAGTCCGGCAGGGGTTTAAACCCCTGCCTCAAAGCGAAAGTCCTCGCTATGAGGACTGAATAATTCATTAGTCCTCATAGCGAGGACTTTAGCTATAAGCCCCGTGGAATTGATTCCCTGGCGGACTAGCGGGTCCACTGGTGGACTTGGCGGGCTGAAAGCTTAAGTGGACACTAATTGGCTCTTGGAGTGTCCCTAGGGCGGGGATCGGGGGTATCTGAAGTGCGATCGAATTTTACGTTCACTGTCGAACTACTGTTGAATTTGAGTTAAATAGTCACAAGATTTTTGCTCGACTATGCCCTGTTTGGCCAATGCCCAATTCCCCATTCCCCCCATATCTGTTCAGAAGAGGCATAATAGTTAAAAGCTGGCGGCTTAATTTAAAGCTTTCATCAGCAGCAGCAAATTGTCTAGAATCCTTGACTGGTGTCTTATGGTTGTATCTCAATCTTCCAATTACCTAATTACAAGCTATAACGATTTTGATGTCAGTTCCAGCCCCAGCAATGTAGTGCCGATGGTACTAGAACAGTCGGGGATGGGCGAGCGGGCCTTTGACATTTACTCGCGCTTGCTGCGGGAGCGAATTGTGTTTTTAGGAACTCCCGTAACCGACGAAGTTGCTGACTCGATAGTGGCTCAGCTATTGTATCTAGATGCCGAAGACCCAGAAAAAGATGTCCAAATGTACATTAATTCCCCCGGCGGCTCGGTGACTGCCGGCATGGCAATTTATGACACAATGCAGCAAATCCGCCCGGATGTGGTGACGATTTGTTACGGTTTGGCAGCGAGTATGGGCGCATTTCTGCTGACAGCAGGAGCTCACGGTAAGCGGATGTCTCTTCCGAGTTCCCGGATTATGATTCACCAGCCGCTTGGAGGCGCTCAAGGTCAAGCAGTTGATATTGAGATTCAAGCCAAAGAAATCCTTTATCATAAGCGTAAGCTGAATCAACTGCTAGCGCACCACACAGGTCAACCGATCGACAAATTAGAGGCGGATACAGAGCGCGACTTTTTTATGTCAGCCGAGGAAGCCAAAAATTACGGTTTGGTCGATCGAGTTATCGAAAAGGAAAACCTTCCGACGGCGGGAGAGAATGTCACTGCACTGAATTAAGAGGCTGTTATGTCTAAGTACGACTCCCATCTAAAATGTTCGTTTTGTGGCAAGTCTCAAGAGCAAGTACGCAAGTTGATCGCAGGGCCCGGGGTGTATATCTGCGACGAATGCGTTGACTTGTGCAATGAAATTTTAGATGAGGAGTTGTTTGATTCGAGTGCAGTACCCGCAGCGGCGGTGGCTCCGAAGCAGGAAACGACGCAAAAGCGCCGCGCTACATCGGGCAAAAGTATGTCGCTGAGCCAAATTCCGAAGCCGAGGGAAATTAAAAATTATCTCGACGAAAATGCGATCGGGCAAGATGAGGCGAAAAAGGTGCTCTCGGTGGCAGTTTACAACCACTACAAGCGCCTCAGCTTTATCCATGCCAAAAATAGCGGCAAGCACCCGCCGGAAGAAGTAGAACTGCAAAAATCGAATATTTTGTTAATCGGGCCGACGGGCTGCGGAAAAACTCTGCTGGCTCAGACGTTGGCAGATATGCTGGACGTGCCGTTTGCGGTGGCTGACGCGACGACGCTGACGGAAGCAGGCTATGTCGGGGAAGATGTGGAAAATATTTTGCTGCGGCTGCTGCAAGTGGCAGATATGGACGTGGAAGAGGCGCAGCGCGGAATTATTTATATTGATGAAATTGACAAAATAGCCCGCAAGAGCGAAAATCCTTCGATTACGCGGGATGTTTCTGGGGAAGGCGTGCAGCAGGCGCTGCTGAAAATGCTGGAGGGGACGATCGCCAATGTACCTCCCCAAGGTGGCCGCAAGCATCCCTATCAAGACTGCATCCAAATTGACACTAGCAATATCATGTTTATCTGCGGCGGTGCTTTTGTCGGTCTAGAGAAAGTGATAGAGCAGAGAACGGGCAAAAAGTCAATGGGCTTTATTCAGCCCGGAGAAGCTCAGCCGAAGGAAAAGCGGGCTGCTGATGTACTCAAGCAACTGGAACCAGATGATTTGGTGAAGTTTGGGATGATTCCTGAGTTTATCGGGCGGGTGCCGGTGGCGGCGGTGTTAGAACCGCTGGATGAGGAAACGTTGATGGCGATTTTGACGGAACCGCGCAATGCTTTGGTTAAGCAGTATCAAAAGCTGCTGAAGATGGATAATGTGCAGTTGGACTTTAAGCCGGAGGCGATTCGGGCGATCGCCCAGGAAGCATACCGTCGCAAAACTGGAGCACGGGCGCTGCGGGGAATTGTCGAAGAATTGATGTTGGATGTGATGTACGAGTTGCCGTCGCGCAAGGATGTTGCCCGGTGTACGATTACTAAGGAAATGGTCGAGAAGCGATCGACGGCTGAGTTGTTGGTACTTCCCTCTTCCCTACCCAAGCCAGAGTCAGCTTAAAAGTAGATATTCACAATCACTAGGTGACTATAATTCAACCTAAAACTTTTAGGGTATTAAGAAACCTGGAAGGGCGGCCACTCTTAGCAGCGCCCCTACTAAAAAAACCGGGTTTCTCGGTTTTTTTTAGTGATCTTTTTTTTAGTGATCTATAGCAATCATCGCATCATTTGTGAATTTCTTACTCCCTCCCCTTGGTAAGGGGAGGGTTGGGGTGGGGTAAAAAATTTACGACTCCTGCAAGGATTGCTATAATTACCAATCTATAAAATCATCCTCACCTAACTCAGAAGATAACTCGGAAAAATCAGGTTCAGATTCCAATCTAAAAGTGTCCGACTCCCAAATCTCCAAGTCATCCGACAAATCGACTACTTGCCCGTCAAACATATCAGCCCATTGCCTAGCCCTATTCGCGACATCTCGCGCGTCATCACGCACCGCTATAGCCTGAGCGTTAAAGTCAGTTTGAGAGTCTGTAGAACCGTTTGTGGGCGATCGCGATTCGGAAATTGCCGGCACATTAACAGCGGTATTTTCAGTCGCAGGCGGGTGTTTTTGTTCTTCTCTACCCTTCCCCAAAAAATCATCTGTAATCTCAGAAGCCGCCGACTTCTGCACCTGTTGGCCCGCATCATCCGCAGGATGAGAATTGCTGGCATTTTCGCCACCACGTCCGTTAGAAGTTGGCAAATTCTTGGTGCGGGAACTATTAGTTTCAGCGGGATTTGTCAAGCCCACCTTTACTGTTACTCGACGGTTAAAAATTTGCAAAAAAGCTTCTGCAATATTAGCTACTTTGTCTTTAACCATATTGAGCAACGGCTGCGAACTAATCTTGACATAAGCAGTATCATTGCTAAAAATTACTAGCTGTCCATGTTGACGAAGCAGCGATTGAGTTCCATGGGGCCGCACGCGGTCAAGTACCTGTTCCCACACTCGATTTAAATCGATTTCATCGCCTGAATTAGCCGGGGAATAATTTGTTTGATTCGTTTCAGCAGTTGGTGCAGGTGCGGGAATTGCAGCAGGAGGTGTGCTTTCTATTCGATTAGCCACAGGCGGCGAAGTCGGCGGAGGATTTTGCGAATTGGGAACAGAAGATTGTTCAATATTAGATGTTTGACTTCCTCCCGATTGTAGGGGCGGTGCCCCCGTGCCCGCCCTTGGTTGGGGGGGGTAATTTTGTGGTGGTTGAGCAACATTTTTCGCTGGTTCGGCTGTTGGTTGCTGCTGAGTTCTAATTGCTGATGGCAATAATCCCAACAGCGTTACTTCCAGCCACAAACGCGGCTGAGTGGTGTTTTTAATTTGCACTTCGTGGGTTTGCAAATGTTTCTGACCGGCCAAAATCAACTCGGCATCCCAATTGCGGGCAAAATCCGCCAATTTTTCCCAAGTTGCCGATGTTAAAGCTACTAAATCTGACCGTTTCGGTGCAGATTTGGCTATTAGCAAATCTCGGTAAAAGCTCGCGAGACTTTGCAGCACGATTAGCGGTTCCCGACCGCGATCCATTAGGTGACGAGTCATGTCTATTAATGCTGTAGCGTTATCTGTATCAATAGCTTGCAGCAAATCCATTAAATCATTTTCGGGAACCGCACCGACTAAATCCCAAACTTTTTCGACTGTTACTTGACCGGGAAATAAGCTCAGTTGGTCGAGCAAACTTTCGGCATCTCGCAGACCTCCTTGGGCGATTTGAGCAACCATTTGTACTGCATCACTGGCAATATTGATGTTTTCTAATTGGGCAATTTTGTGCAAGTGAGCAATCATTGCTTCGAGGGGTATGCGGCGAAAATCAAATTTTTGACAGCGAGAAATAATGGTTGGTAATACTCTTTGTGGGTCGGTTGTGGCGAGGACGAATACAACGCGATCGGGCGGTTCTTCTAATGTTTTCAATAAGGCATTAAATGCCTGGGTACTGAGCATATGAACTTCGTCTATTACATATACTTTATAGCGGCACTGTACGGGGGAAAATTGAGCTCGTTCGATCAAATCCCGAATGTTATCTACTCCGGTGTTGCTGGCGGCGTCAATTTCGATGACATCTAGTGTGGAACCTCGGGCAATTTCTTGGCAAACGTTGCATTTGCCACAGGGTGTGGGGGTGGGGGCAACCGTAGAAATACAGTTGAGGGATTTGGCGAAAATTCTGGCACTGGAGGTTTTACCGGTGCCTCTGGGGCCGGTGAATAGATATGCTGGTGCTATGCGCTCTTGTAGGATGGCGCTGGTGAGGGTTTGGGCGATCGCCTCTTGACCGACTAATTCGGCAAATGTCTGAGGGCGATATTTGTGGTGCAGGGGTTCGTAGGTCACGATCGAATATTGGTGGTATTAGCTGTAATCTTAGCTAAGGAGACGTTGTTCGATCGCAAAGAGAGCTCGACTCTCACAGCAAGCCGCCCGGTGGGCTTGCACGGGGGGAGTGAGCCAACAGTAGGAATTAGCACTCTTCAATGTCCGCCCCTCGATCGTCCGGGCGATCGACTGTTCTGCTTGATGTTTTCCGCAGCTCGCTTCCAGAGTTAGTATTAATTTATGTGTATTTCTTTTTATTTTTCTAGAAAAGGAGACCCCCGAACCAACATTTTTTTTAGCTGTATTGGTATAATATCTTACAGACAATTCACCATTTCTATTGGCCAGTACCAGCGCACGATTTTCCGATATTTCGGAAACCTGCTTGCAGTTAAAGATAAAGTATTAATTAGAGGGTGCGTGCTCCAGTTGCAGAAATCCAGTTGTACCAAGATGATGGTGGAATGATGTCAATGTTGGTTGATCCAGTTGCACTACCAGCTCTACTCTGGAGTCCTGTATAAATATAGCGTCAAATTTTACCCTTTAAAAGCCCATGTCAACCCAAATAATCCTTGTAGAACCAAGGTTGGCAGTAGCCTCTCCCAAACCTAAACAGGCTAAACCCGGAGATCCGTCCTCAGACCAACTCTTCATGGGAGCGTCGGGATTACTGTTGTTATTGCTTATCGGTTTAGCTGTGTTTACCAAGCTAAAACTCGACGATTTGAGCAAAAAGCTCAAGTTTGAGGAGTTTAGAAATCGAGAACTCCAGAAAAAATACAAAATGGCTCTGGAAACCATGTCAAAGATGGAAAAGAATCCCGACCTTATCCACTCGCGAGACTTTAATTTAGACTACCTGAGAATGCGAATGGCGGAAGAAGTCTTTCACTTTGCCATTGTGAATCAGATTAAGGTAAAAGTCAAAGAGAAAATTAGTATTGCCCTGCGTCCGACTCAGGCTGCAGTGGGAGATAAAAACGGGAATGCCGGCAGTGGCAGGCAAGTGGATTCGATGTTTGATATCGAATACGAAACTGGCGATCCGGCGGTAAAAATAGAAAAACGAGTGCTGTTTCGGATTCAAATTAAGCTGATGAAACTGCCGACTCAGGCTACATCAGCGACAATTAATCAAATTATTGACTGTTTGGAAACTTATCTGAGTCCTTCAGACGACCACGACAGTTGGCAGCCGACAATTCAAGGTCGCATCGTTCATATTGAGTGGGATCAAAAAGCCAAGCCGACGCCGATGTTGGTGCTGGAACAGTCGAATGAAGGGGTGAATGTTACCTTTAGGACTACGAGAACGCCTGCGGGCCGACCTGCAAATGACCTTGAGAGCCAGTTGACAGGAGCGAAAGGCCAAAAAAACGGCAAAAGTAGTTCTAAAACTCCAGCCAAAGGTGCAACAAAAAGTCCTGCCAAGGTAGGAGGAAAGCGTCCCGGTTCTCGGAAATAAGTTGAGGCGGATTAATATTATTTTCCCGAAAGAACGCCTGTGGCAGCCGCTGTTGATGTATCTTGTGCGAGGTAGCCGTCTTCCATGTGAATAATGCGATCGGCTATGTCTAAAATGCGGTTGTCATGGGTGACAAGCAAAATAGTGCTGTGCTGTTCTTTGGCTAAACCTCGCATGATTTCTACCACATCTCGACCTGATTTACTGTCTAGTGCTGCTGTGGGTTCGTCTGCTAATACTAATTTCGGCTGGCTGACTAATGCGCGGGCGATCGCAACTCTTTGTTTTTGGCCGCCCGAAAGACTGCTTGGGTAATAATCTATTCTGTCTCCCAACCCCACAGCTTCCAGAATCCCTTCTATTTTATCATTAGTTTCTTTGTTAGAAAGATGGTTGTGTAGGTCGAGGGACATTTGCACATTTTGCCTAGCACTCAAGCATTTCAGCAAATTATGAGCTTGGAAAATATAACCGATGTCGCGACGGACTTGTACTAATTTATTTTTCGGCGTTCCCCGCAATTCTTGGTCGAGAATTTTCAGACTACCTTCTTGGATAGATCGCAAAGCTCCAATCAAGGTTAACAATGTTGTTTTACCAGACCCAGAAGGCCCCGTCATCAGAACGATTTCGCCCGGATAAATTTCGAGGTTGATGTCAAATAATGTCTGTTTGCGAAGTTGTCCTTCGCCGAAGGAATGATTGAGATTTTTAATCGAGACAACTGGTAGAGTGTTCATGGTTATTAGTTATTAGTTATTAGTTATTAGTTATTAGTTATTAGTTATGAGTGTTTTTTTATTTCATAATTCCTCATTCTTTAATCCGTGTATCCGTGTCAGAATCCGTGTCGTGCCTTCCTTCCTTAAAAAATATCCGCCGGATCTGCCGCCTGCAACTTCCTAACCGCGATCGCCCCTGATACAGTACACATAATAACTGTCATTGTAAACACAGTTACAACTTTTCCAAAAGTCATGTACATCGGCAAACTCGTAGCAGTTCTCGCTAAATTGTACAGCACCATAGAAATCCCAAGCCCTGGCAAATAACCAAGGATTGCCAAAATTAAAGCCTCTTGAAAAACCACACTCAAAAAGTAACTGTCTTTATATCCCATCGCCTTTAACGTAGCGTATTCTGGCAAATGGTCATTAACATCAGTATAGAGAATTTGATAGACAATCACGATTCCAACGATAAACCCCATTGACGCGCCGAGAGTAAAAATAAATCCGATCGCCGTGCTTTCCTCCCAATATTTTTTCTCAAAAGCTACAAACTCTTCTTTAGAAGCAATTGTCACGTCTTGCGGTAAACTTGCCCTCATTTTTGCAATCACTGCCTTGACATCAGTTCCCGGCTGCAAGTGAACAATTCCGACATCAATTAAGCCTCTAGTTCTTCTACTGTGAAAAATCCGCAGAAAGTTCAAATCGCTGGTAATAATATTGCCATCTGCACCGAAAGATGCTCCTAAAGTAAATAACCCCTCTACAGTAACGCGACGGTTATCTATTTCAGTTTCCACAGGCTTTCCCTGGTTGAAATAGTCTGCTACTGGCCCAAACTCCGGGCGGGAAGCTCGATCGAATAAAACGACATCTGAAATTTTGATTTTGTCCAAATTATCCTTAACTTCCGGCAGCTCAAAGATGGGACGAGCGGGGTCAAAACCGATTACCATCAGTTGGCGGGTATTGTTTTTGTCTGGTTCGGGATTTTTCCACAACCCAAAGCCTAGATATACCGGGCTGATTCCGGTAACGCCATTAAAACTCAAAGCTTGATACAAACGCCGTTGGGGGAAACTTTTCATGGCTATTAAAGCCGTTGACTGGGTGCTGGTGATAAAAATATCCCCTTTTAATTGCGAGTGAAAGCTGATGGAACTTTCAAACAGCGCATCTCTAAATCCAAACTGGATAAACATCAGCAAGTCGGCAAATCCAATGCCGGCTAGCGCGATTACTAAGCGCATTTTTTCGCGAGTTAACTGTGCCCAAGCTAGCGGTATTTTTGCCATAAGAGTCAATCAATTTTAGATTTTAGATTTTAGATTTTAGATTTTAGATTGGGGATTTTGGATTGAATAATTTTAGGATTTAAGCACGGGTGTTGAGAAACCGGGTTTTTTACCCTTATATTTGATTCACACCCTTAATCTCGGTAAAAAACCCGGTTTCTTGAGTCCCCATGCGTCAGTTTTGTCAACGTAAAATTTAGATATCTATTTTAACTTCAACCTGCAAGTTTGTTAGGGTTGCAACTTTCTTGCTCGATGCCGGATCGAGGCGAATTCTTACTTCGATAACTCTCGCGTCGGTGTCGGCTGCGGGGTCCGTATTGAGGACATCTTTTTTGCCGATTTGTTTGCCGATGCGAGCGACTGTCCCTTCCAAAGTGCCTGCAAAAACCGGGCTGGTGACTGCTGCGCGCTGGCCGTTTCGCACTTTGGCGATGTCGGTTTCATAAACTTCTGCTACGGCGTACATTTGGTCGGTGCGGCCGATTTCTACGATGCCGTCTTGAGTGTTGACACGTTCTCCTTGTCGGCTGTGAACTTTGAGAATGTAGCCGGATACGGGTGCTTTGACGTAGCTTAAGTTTAAGTCTACTTGAGCTTTTTGTCTGGTGGCGATCGCACTTTCGACGGCGGCTTGGGCGGCTTGCACGTCTTCGGGACGTACTTCGGCAATTTGGTCTAGATTTGCTTTGGCTTGATTGATTTCTTCTTGGCCAGTTTCTGCTTTTTGTTTGAGTATTGCTTCGGCTTGATTAATTTGTTCTCTACCTGTTTCTATCTTTTGATTTAAGGTTGCTCTAGCTTGGTTAATTTCCTGCCTACCTGTTTCTAATTTGCGTTTGAGATTGGCTCGCGATTGATTGATTTCCTGCTGGCCTGTTTCTAATTTTTGTTTGATTGTTGCTTTAGTTTCGACTATTTCCTCACGCAAAGTTTGCACGGTTTTTTCTAATATAGCTTGCGCTTCTTTGACTCTCTGGCGAGCCGTCTCTGCTGCTAAGCGTTTGGTGTCGTAGGCGGAAGCAGAAATCGCGCCTGTTTCGGAAAGTTCTTTATTGCGTTGTTCCTCGGCTTCAGCGTTGGTTAATTCGGCTTTTAGCCGATCGACTGTAGCATTTTGAGAGGCAATTTCGCCGCGCAATTGAGCTTCTAACCTAGCCAATTTGGATTGCTGCACCTCTGTTTCTCTGTCTAGTTGTGCCTCAAATTTAGCAAGATTAGCTTGTTCGGCTTCGGTTTCTCTTTGCAGTTGTGCCTCGAATTTGGCGACGTTAGCTTGTTCGGCTTCGGTTTCTCTTCGCAGTTGAGCTTCTAAGCGGGCGACATTGGCTGCTTCGCCTTCGGTTTCTCTTTGACGTTGAACTTGAAACTTGGCAACTTCTGCTTTCCCGGCGCCGACAACGCCTGTTTTTGCGCCTGCTTGAATTTTCGCTAATTCTGCTTGTTTGACTTTGACTTCTTTGTCGGCTTGTTGGAGGATTGCTTGGAGCCGATCGCGCGTATCGAGAACTGCTATGATTTGTCCTTGACTGACTCGATCGCCCTCTTCCACCTGCAACTGTTCAATTCTTGCTCCCTCCGACGCCGAAGGGGCCGACAATTTGATAACTTCCCCCTGGGGAGTCAACCTACCCAAAGCGGTAACGCTGTTGCGGGTGGCGACGGAAGTTGCAACCGCCGTTGCAGCCGCCGCCTTTAACTCTTCGGCTTTTTTAAGTTGAGATACTTGCCAAAAACCGACTCCTGTGGTAATGAGAGTGGCGGCGATCGCTAAACCGATGATTCCTCGCCCTGGGGGTTTTAAAAATGATTTATCCTTGAGCCGTGATTCCTTTACCATTACTTATAAAGTAGGTGATTTCCTGATTAAGTTTTTTCCCCCTACTGTAAAGTATTGTAAACAATTTTCAGCTATTTAGGGATATCAAAAAGCACCTCGGTCATGTAATGTTCTGCCCAATCTTGACCGAAAGCTTTTTCGAGTACGCGGCGGGTTTTGTCGTTTTGCTGCTGCTGGGTGCAGTAGTAAATTTGAGCGTCTAGAATTTCCGATGCTTCGGCGGCAGAGACTGGTTCGGAAGCGACTGCGTGTTTGCAGTGAATTTCAACGTAGGATTCAACAATATCCAAAAACCGATTGTTTTCTTCGATCGACTCTGGCCGCACAAACAGACAAAATTCTGAGAAAATATCCCCCCATTCGGGAATTGGGCGGGGACAAGAAAATTGCTGAATCGGCAAAATTTCCAGTTGGGTTCGGTAGGTTTCCGACAAAGTTCGATCTCGATTGAGGGGAGAAAGGTCTGCGATCGCGGCGCTAACTTGGCCTTTGCCTGCTACGATATCCGTACCGAACATCGGCAAAGCATAATTCGGTCTGGGAAACATCACGCAGTGCAGAATGTCAAGTACCGGCCCGACTTTAGCGAGTTCAAGGTGGATTTTGCGGAACTGGGGCGTTTGATAGCAGCGGTTTTCAATGATCAGTTTTTCTCCTTCCAAGCGGCCTTCTACGTATCCCAACTCAGCGGGCAGGTGGTAGGGTTCGAGGTCGAGATAGCGGTGCCATACTGCTTCCATCCGGTCTGCTAAATCGCGGATGAGATGGTGCTGTTGCTCGCGCAGAGAAGGCTGGGATGTTTCTAACATTCTTATTTATCGTGCGATAGCTTAATTAAACTTGATTCTACTGTTGCAAGATGCAGGAAAAAAGGTAGATACTTTAACAATATCAGTAGATTGACTTAAGATTGACTTACGATCGAGCAAGTTTTAGAGGAGATTTTGTATGTTTGGTCTGGGATTGCCCGAAATGGGCATTATTGCGGTGGTGGCCATACTAATTTTCGGCCCCAAGAAGATTCCTGAGTTGGGAAATGCTTTGGGGAAAACGCTGCGGAGTTTTAAGGAAGGGGTTGGTCAATCTGAGGATGAAGCTGTTGAGAAGGAGAAGGAAAAGGAGGAAAAGAGCCAGTCTGGGGATTAGATAAATTAGGGATCGTTCGATTTTAAAAATGCGATAGATTCTGGGGAGAGAAGGCGATCCACTAATTTTAAATGTCAATTAGTTGTCGCCATTCTCACATAATAGAGCTTCTAGATCGCGGTAGCCACTCAGCAGGCGTTCAACTGCAATCCCATTTTCAAGGGGAGGGTAGAAGATGATATAGTTTCCAATAGCAAAACCGCGCAATCCCGGTGCTAGTTCTTCATAACTCCGTCCCATTCTAGGAGATTTTGCAATTAAATTGCATTGGTTTCTAAAGGTTTCAACAAAACGCCTCGCTGCTGCAATATTATCGCGAGCAATATAATTTTTAATCTCCCTCAAATCATACTTAGCTTGAGTGCTAAGAAAATACCTACTCATTGATTTCCCGCTCTTCTAATTCTATTTCTTCCAGAAGTTCTGCAACTACTTCTTCGCCATCAAAAGTTTCTCCTCTATTCGATTGCTCAATACCAACAGCCACTTCTCGGCGAAGTTTTTCGATCCGCATTTGACGCTGCATATCTCGCTCTTCAAGCAGTCGCAATGCTTCCCGAATTACTTCACTAGCCGATAAATACCTGCCAGTGTTGACCTTTTGCCGAACAAATTTTTCTAATTCAGGTGTCAGCGATACATTCATAGCTGAGTTGAGGTTGTGATGTATTTAAGCAGATTTTAGCAGGAATGTCAAAGTTTATCAAACTTTGTTATGGCTGAGATATAGCAGGCTTTCCAAAAAGTTGCAGGGCGGGTTTCACCGACAATAATTGGGGAAAACCCGCAATCTCCTAAACCCGAAAGATCCCAACTATAAAATCTTTACGAATTAGGAAATTTTCGTTCTCTCACTTCAAGGGAATAATCTTTCACAGCTTGAGTAATTGTTTCTCGCAAATTGGCGTAAGCTTTCGCAAAAGGCGGCTGTTTTTCGGAAAGTCCCAACAAATCGGAAGTAACTAAAACTTGACCGTCGCAGTGCGGCCCGGCCCCGATACCAATGGTGGGAATAGTTAGTTTTTGGGTAATTTGAGCGGCTAAGTCTGCGGGAATGTGTTCTAGCACGATCGCAAAGGCACCTGCTTCTTGAAGCGCGATCGACTCTGCTATGATGCGATCGGCTGCTTCGGCCGTTTTTCCTTGTTTTTTATAGCCGAGTTGGTGTACAGACTGCGGAGTTAAACCGACGTGTCCCATCACCGGAATTCCGGCGGATGTTAGCTGCGAAACTGTGGTGGCCATTGCTGGATATCCACCTTCCAATTTTACAGCTTGAGCGCCAGTTTCTTTCAAAGCTCTCCCGGCCGAGTGCATGGCTTGCTGGGGACTTTCTTGGTAAGTCAAAAACGGCAAATCGACCACAATTAATGCTTGTTTAACTCCACGGCGCACTGCTTTAGCGTGGTGCAGCATTTCATCGAGGGTTATGGGTAGGGTTGTGTCGTAGCCTAAGACTGTCATGGCGAGGGAATCGCCGACTAGGATGATATCTACGCCTGCTCGATCGATGAGTTGGGCGATCGCATAATCATAAGCTGTCAGGGCAACAATTGACCGCCCTTGTTGTTTCCACTGAATTAATTGATGAGTAGTGACTGACATTTTAGTGCAAAAATATAATATTATCTGTCTTCTACAAAAACATCCTCAAAGTCTCTATAACCACTCAACACCCTTTCAATTTGGATACCATTTTTAATAATGCGGTAAAAAATTACATATTTATCTACAGGGAAACTGCGTAGAGACGGTGCTAATTCCTCACGACTGCGCCCCATTTCTGGAAAATCTGCTAATAAACGAAATTTTTCCTGAAAAACATTAAGAAAATGGTTGGCTGCATTGGCGCTAAACTGCAACAGATAGTTCGTGAGTTCCCTTAAATCTTGCTTGGCGGGGGCACTCAAAGTGTATCGACTCATTTTTCACCCTCATCGGCTTGCTGAATCTCCTCACGCAGTTCTCTTAACACTTCTTCACCATCAAAAACCTCTCCGCGATCGGAAGCTTCAATTCCAATCATTATTTCCTTGCGGAGTTCCTCTAAACGCACCAAGCGTTCCATTTCTCGTTGTTCTAGCAATCGTAACGCAGCCCATACCACTTCAGAAGCTGATGAGTATCTACCGTTGTTGACTGTTGACTGAACAAACTGCTCTAGTTCGGGAGTTAAGGATATGTTCATTACGTTGAGTCACCTATTTGAGTCAACTACTATTTCCCATAATAACAAAAAACTATCAAATTTTGCGATCGGGATTTTAAACAATGAATCAGAGACAAGTAAGCTCTAATGTAGGTATAGCCAGAATTTAACGTTAATAATTTAGATTTTACACGCGAATATAGCTTTGCATTCCCTCCGCCGGCAAAACAATCAACCGCTGATTTTTCAAGTCCGGTTCTAAACCCAAATCTTCGAGGGGAATTAAGCCCAGTAAAGGTTCTTCTCCTGCGGGAATTTCTACACAATCATACCTGCCTTCTCGTCCAGCTACAGCAAGACTAACATTTTTGAACAGACGAAATTGTCTAGATCCTATTGCAGTATTTCCTTGGATTTCACCAACTAAAGTTAAACCTAACTGAGCGATAATATCTGCTGGTAAGCAGAGTCGAGTTGCGCCTGTATCGACTAAGACGTTATCGATGGTGATACAGCGTATTTGCTCTGCGGGGATGAACCCTCTTTCTGCTAGCATCTTGTCTACTTCGTTGGTGACGGTTATTGTTGCGGTGACTCGGCCCATTTTTTTATCCTTTTGTTTTGCTAGAATGTTTCCGTTGCTTTTTGACTAAATCATATACGATTCAGGGTGCATTTTCTATATTTTAACAATATTTGTAACTGATAGCGCTGTTGTTCTTTATTCTTTAAATTGGATTGAAAAATATGGCCAATTAATAGCAAAAATGCTCTCTAATTATTGAATTACGAAGCTTCTGCCATTCTTGTTTAGAAACATCTGCACGAGTTTTGTCACCCGATGGATCGCGGATATCCCAAATTGTATCTGCAATCCGATCTAGCGATCGCCCATGATAACGATAATTGAAGTCCCAGAAAGCATCACCGACGCAATCTCCTTGTGTAGTAATCATTTCTCGATCGACTGTATTACGAATAGCATTCCATTCGCGGATGTAGGCAGAAGAATCGTCAGATCGCAATTTTCGACCTCCCAATTGAGGATTCACTCTATAAAAAAACCAATCCGTCAGCCTATCCACAGCTTGAGTTCGTGATTCATAATCGCGCGCTGTAGCACAGTCTAGATTGGAACCACCGAGTACAAGGGATATAGCTAACGCACACACCCCTAAAAACTTCGATTTTGACTTAAGTGAAAGTGATTTAGTTAGCACGATTAAACCCAATAAAAATTATCAATATCCCAGATATAGCTGGTAATAAATCTTTTATTTCCATCCATCTTTAGAACAAGAAATTCCTCCTGTTTTAGGTGCGAGAGTAGATAAACACCAATAACTTTTTCCATCAAACACAACGCCTTTTGTGATATATTGTAACTCAGATAGAGGTTGCCACGGTCGGTCGATATTAGACTCATCATAATATCGATATTGTTTTCCCTTGACCTCTAAACCCTGAGCCGAACCTCCCAACCAATAACGACCTTCTTGAATTATGTTTGATGACGATTTTTGTTGAGGGCTATCTGTCTTTTTCTCAATCCACCAATTCCTCACAAAACGTTTTGTATTTTCAGAACCTCTTGTTGTAGCGACTACAACTAGCAGTTCTCCTTGTTGATTGATAAACTCAAAACGACAAGGCCCCTCTCCTGTACCCGAACAATCCTTAATCTCTTTATATCCTAAATCAAATAGCTCTTTAACCGAACGATCTCTGAGGTTAGGTTGACCTTGTAAGCTGGGCTGCCACCCTTGTTGAATCAGGATTTGGCGCGCCTCTTTGTATGGCATACCTTGTTGAAGAGGTATTTTTCTTGGGGCATTTACAGAATTTTCAAGGCTGACTTGAACTTTTTTATTTAAAGCCTCGATAGTTGAATTTTCGGGTGGATTATTCAGGTAATTTTTTTTAGTTGTGGTATCGATGTTTGCACTATTTATGCTGGGAAGTTGTTGCTGTGTGGCAGCATCCGCCAAACTTGTATATCCAATGGCGATTAGTCCCATCAATGGTGCAATAATTCTGGTTGTAATAAGAGTGCGATCGCATATCCAACTTTTCATACTCATCGGTTTAAAATCTTTCGTTTTACAATCAATGCTGCGTGCGGCGTAAGGCGATCGAGTATCACAGTCCACAATTGGAAATATACATTTCGCGTCGAATTGCTGACCATTCACTAATGCCGATCCGATCGCTTTTGGGAATGGGCTGTCCGGTTCGTTGAGGATGGCGGCTGTAAAAAATTGTATCTGCAAGTAAATCGTAGGTTTGTTCGTAGGTTTCGCCGTTAATTGTGGTGAATTCCCATCCTATCTCTCCTGGGGCTGGCCTAAAGCAGACTTCTTGTACCGACTTGACTCGCGGATCGATCGCCTCGCGCAATCTCCGCCATTGATTGCTATATTCGCGATCGCCCGCTTGCAGTTTGCGATGGTTTAACTGAGGATTAACCCTGTAGAATAAGAAATCGGTCAATCGATCGACGGCTTGTTCTCGCGATTCGGCTTTGGCTAGATTGGGGCTGCTGAGGACAAGGGCGATCGCGATCGCACAAATTATTGATAATCTGGAGACGGGTTTAATTGACAGCGACTTGATTAGCATAAGAGTCTATAAACCGGGTTTTCATGAAAATACTTGGTTACCGTCCGTAGACTCCGCAAAAACCCGGTTTCTTTGGTATTTATGAACATATTACAACAATAACCTGTTGATTTCATGTAACACTTCAGCTAACGTGGGTGCGGAAGAGGCCACAATATTTTCTTCACTCTCTTCATGCTTATGGTGAGGTAAATTAGGTAAATTCAACTTAGGTTTATGGTCAGCATTATCATAACGAAAAATTAGATTTTCCGACGAATTAACATAGTGATATGAATACATATCCCGCTCAACTTCTGTAATTACATAGACAAACTCGCGCAGATGAAGTAATGAGCCATCTGGAAAGTAAACCCTCCCCCGCAAAAACCCGGTATAACTATCACGTTTGGCTTCTGTCAGTTGAAAAGACTCAACTGCTGTACAAGCAGCAATAGCCTCCCGAATTTGCTCAAAATACTCCTCAATGAACAAACTATGCCTCCCTCATTTCACTCACTAATTGAGCTGTGGCTAAATCGGCGGTGATTGTGGCTATAGTGCCATACCGCCGGGACTGCGGCGTTACAAAAAATTCAATACTGTTTAATTCCTTAGCATTATCTTGCAATCTCTTCAGCATCCTAGATTCACCAATCCACTCATCAAAGTCGGGACTATGATGTAATTCATCATTGCTAAACTTGCTTAAAAACTCTTGAGTGGAAAATTGATATTGAGTTTCAAACTCTCTCAATCTCTCCTCAGTGACTCTAATTCCATCGGCGAGTAATTGTAACTCTTTAGTAATCGCATCTGTGACGAAACGCAGGATTGAGTCTGGGCGTTCACAGATGATTTTGATTTCAGCCATTCTTGTGACTCCTTTTGAAGCTTAGATTATTATACCAAATCCGGTGGCATTGGAATTGATATTACGCAAAACAATCATAACCATTACTTCCATCCCAACCACCTTAACAAAGGCACAATTAAATAATGACTAACTCCCAAACAAAGCCCGATCGCACTTCCCAACAAACCAAAAAACACAATCGAGCCCCAAACTTGCAGCCAGCCGAAGGTAACGTTAGACAGTGACAAAATCCCAAAGAAACTCCCCGGAAAAATGTTCCACGCATTCAGAAACAGAAACATTCCCGTAGAGAAAACAGCCACTACCAAAGCGTGAACTAATTGATGACTCCGCAAACCCATTCCTACAGTCATAGAGGCGATCGCAAAAGCTCCCAAAATAACCCCCTGCACACCACTAGAAGCTGTTGCTTCCATCCAGCACAAACCCGCCAACAAATAACCCTGAGCTCCCATCAATCCAGACAGCCAATACTGTTTTTGCTGGCGAAAACTCCCCGCATCCGTCAAACCGATCGCAGTTCCGAACCCCGCAAATCCAAACAGCAGCACTTCCGGCCCGACAGCGAAAGTCATATTAGGAATTAATTGCTGCAAACCTTCATTCAGAAAACTGGCAATTTCCGGGCCAATAGGCGAAGCATAACCCAAAACCAAACCGCCGATCGCCCCCGCACTTCCACCAACGGCACCCAGCACCATTTCCCAGCCGGTATCCAGAGAAGCTACCACGATTTGGGCGATCGCGCCGAACACAACACCAGTCAGGCTGACAGTTTTTTGCGCCCCCGCCACCACTATTTGCCGGCAGAATTCTAAAATAGCTTGACCCATTGGGGCGATCGCGATTTTGCCGTTACTCCTAGCATAAATCTCCTGCAAACGCGATCGAACATCGCCAGCAGTAGCCGGACGCTGCTGCACGTTCGATCGCACCATATCGTCCAACAAATTCGCAAAAGGCGGACTCACAGATACAATGTGGCGCCACCGCAACTCTCCCGTCATCGGATCTTCAATTTCCGCCGGATACTTCCCCGTCAGCAAGTGAATGCAAGTCCGCCCCAACGCATAAAAATCCGTCGCCGGCACCACACCGCCTCCCACAATTTGTTCCGGCGGACTGTATCCGGGCGAAATCAACCGCGTCGAACTCGGAGAATCTTTCCCCACCGGTTCGACACCGCCCATCTGTTTAACTCCCCCAAAGTCGATCGTCACCAATTGCAGTCCGCCCAAACCCTTGCTTAGCAAAACTTGGGGCGATTCCGGGTCTCGCAGCATCAAATTTGAGGGTTTAATGTCGCGGTGAATAATCTGACTCCTGTGCAACTCCTCTAAAATTTCCACAGCTTGACTCAGCCAACTAAACACCCATTCCTGCGGACATCCTTGAGGGTGCTCGTCGAGAACTTCTTCTAAAGTTTTGCCGTGAATCTTTTCCATTACCAAACAAGGCAGCCGCTTCGCCGCCGGATTTCCCTCCCCGCCTGCAAAATTTTGTGTTTGGACGTGAAAATAACCGTCAGGATCGACTCTAGGGACGCCAGGGTGCCGCAAAAGTGCCAAAACCCAAGCTTCTTGCTCGAACAGTTTCAGGGCTTTCGGGGCCGTTTCGAGCAACACTTTCAGGACGCGCTCGGTTTCAGTTTCTGTGTCCCAGACTGTGAAAATTGCTGCAAAACCCCCGGAACCGAGGCTTTCTAGAGGCACGTAGCGATTTTTTAGCCGCAGCGGAGCTCCGCAACTATGACAAAAATTGTTGCCCCAAGTCTGAGGGTAGGGCCTTGGGCAATCTGGATTGATGCAGTGGACGGCTTTTGAAGGGGGGTGAGGCACAACCAGAGTAAAAATGGGGCTAAATATCCATAGTAGACTTACGCGCAGCTAACCCAGAAACCCGGTTTTCAGCGAGGTTAAATGGCTGTAACGACGGATTGGGTTTGAGAGCACAAGTCCTGTCCATATTATGTGCTATGCTGTCGATTTTTGACTTCGCGGTCTCCGATTCACGGGATTTTAGATTTTAGATTTTGGATTTTAGATTGCTACATACTGAATAACAGTTGAGATCGATCGGGCGATCGATCTTAACTCCCAACCATAACTTTAGGTATTTCTAACTACTTCCCCCTTGCCGATTACCCATTACAAATTCTGATTTTTAAGTATTAAATTCTTTACATAAACCGTATTGATCCGCTGTTCCGCTTGCTGCACCATATCTTTCGGTCGAGCAAAATTCCCCCCCACTCTGCGATCCCCAGCCTTTCCTCCTGCATCCTTCGCCCCTAGAATTTCATAAGATATGTTACAAATATTTGCTTAATGTAAAGCAAAATAAATAATACTTATGATGATTAAAAGAATATTAAAATTTGAGAGTGACACTTTGTTGATATATTTTTAACAGCCTGCGATCGGGCAAAAAAATTAAGCGAATACTAGGAAGCGAGATATGGCTTACGCGCAAACCCAAACTCAATCAAAGGCTGGGTATAAAGCCGGAGTTCAAGACTATAAACTAACGTATTACACGCCGGACTACACGCCGAAAGATACAGATATTTTGGCTGCCTTCCGCGTCACACCGCAGCCGGGAGTTCCCCCAGAAGAAGCTGGAGCTGCTGTGGCTGCTGAATCTTCTACAGGTACATGGACGACTGTTTGGACTGACCTCCTGACCGACCTCGACCGCTACAAAGGTCGCTGCTACGACATCGAACCAGTTCCCGGTGAAGACAACCAATACATCTGCTTCATTGCCTATCCTTTGGATTTGTTTGAAGAAGGTTCCGTCACCAACTTGCTGACCTCTTTGGTCGGTAACGTGTTCGGTTTCAAAGCTCTGCGCGCTCTGCGGTTGGAAGACTTGCGGATTCCCATCGCTTACCTGAAAACCTTCCAAGGCCCTCCTCACGGTATTACCGTTGAGCGGGACAAATTGAACAAGTACGGCCGTCCTTTGCTGGGTTGTACAATTAAGCCCAAATTGGGTCTGTCTGCTAAGAACTACGGCCGTGCCGTTTACGAAGTTCTGCGCGGCGGTTTGGACTTCACCAAAGACGACGAAAACATCAACTCGCAACCGTTCATGCGTTGGCGCGATCGTTTCTTGTTCGTTCAAGAAGCTATTGAAAAAGCCCAAGCAGAAACCGGCGAAGTCAAGGGTCACTACCTCAACGTAACTGCCCCCACCTGCGAAGAAATGATGGAGCGGGCTGAGTTCGCTAAGGAAATCAAAACCCCCATCATCATGCACGACTACCTGACCGGTGGTTTCACTGCAAACACCACCTTGGCCAAATGGTGCCGCCGCAACGGTATCTTGCTGCACATTCACCGCGCTATGCACGCCGTGATTGACCGTCAGAAAAACCACGGTATCCACTTCCGCGTGCTTGCCAAGTGCTTGCGGATGTCCGGTGGAGACCACCTGCACTCCGGTACAGTTGTGGGTAAACTCGAAGGCGAAAAAGGCATCACGATGGGCTTCGTAGACTTGATGCGCGAAGACCACATCGAAGAAGACCGCAGCCGCGGTATTTACTTCACCCAAGATTGGGCCTCCATGCCCGGTGTCATGCCGGTTGCTTCTGGTGGTATCCACATCTGGCACATGCCGGCTTTGGTGGAAATCTTCGGCGACGACTCCTGCTTGCAGTTCGGCGGCGGCACCTTGGGCCACCCTTGGGGTAACGCACCTGGTGCAACTGCTAACCGCGTTGCTTTGGAAGCTTGCGTCCAAGCTCGTAACGAAGGCCGCAACTTGATGCGCGAAGGCGGCGACGTAATTCGCGAAGCTTGCAAATGGTCTCCTGAACTGGCTGTTGCTTGCGAACTCTGGAAAGAAATCAAGTTTGAGTTCGAGGCAATGGATACCCTTTAAGGATTTTTGGTTTGAGATTTTAGGTTTTAGGTCGCAAACTTGCTGGGAAGTCTTTATCTTTGAAGAAGATTTACAAGTAAGTTTGCATCCAAAATCTAAAATCCAAAATCTAAAATTTGAGGGAGCTGGGGTCAAAAATGGATCTCAAACAAGTTGCGAAAGACACCGCTAAGGTGCTGGCAAGTTACCTAACCTATCAATCCGTGCGGATGGTGGTCGCTCAGTTGAGCGAAACCAATCCTCCTCTGGCAATCTGGTTGAATGAGTTTTCCACTAAGGGCAAAATCCAAGATGGAGAAGCTTATATTCAAGAGTTGCTTTTGGAAAATCAAGATTTAGGCTTTCGGATCATGACTGTGCGAGAGTATCTGGCTCACGATGTGACGGAATTTTTGCCAGAAATGGTTTGTACTGGCATTCAACAGGCGAATATGGAACACAGACGCCAGCATTTAGAGCGAACTACGCAACTTAATTGGTCTGTTTCTAGCAGTAATCCTGAAACATCAATAGATTCTGAACCGAATCTGGATAATTTGTCGAGTTAATCGATCGACAAGTGCGATCGAACACACACCTTAGAGATACAAAAAATGAAGACTTTACCTAAAGAGCGTCGTTACGAAACTCTGTCCTATTTGCCCCCGCTGACAGACGCGCAAATTGCCAAGCAACTCCAGTACATCCTGGATCAAGGCTACATTCCCGGCGTAGAATTCAACGAAACCTCTGCTGCTGAAATGCGCTACTGGACTTTGTGGAAGTTGCCTTTGTTTGGTGCTCGCAGCGTCCAAGAAATCATGGCTGAAGTTCAAGCTTGCCGTCAAGAAAATCCTAGCTGCTACATCCGCGTCATGGGTTTTGACAACGTGAAGCAATGCCAAGTGCTCAGCTTCATCGTCCACAAGCCTAACACCAGAGGCTACTAAAAAGTATTGGCTGGCTAATCTAACTTTTAGGTTAACAGTCATTGCAGATTGGAGGCGGAGAATTTTCTCTGCCTCTTTTTTTAGGTTCGTTCGTAGTAAGGACTTTAGTCCTTCTGCTTCTGCTTCTTCTGTAGGTTGGGTTGAAGGATGAAACCCAACATCTACCGGGCGTTGGGTTTCATCCTTCAACCCAACCTACGAAAGTCGATATTATTTAATCCTCATTGCTGATAGCTTACAAATAGCTTTTAAAACTTGCAGCAACAAAATTGAAGGTTCGGCTTCCATCAAAGTCAAAAATGGCATTAGCTGATAGGTTGGGGGATTTCCTCTGCGGATATGGACGAACTGATAAAACTCTCCTTCTGCTTCTGCTTCTTCTGTAGGTTGGGTTGAAGGATGAAACCCAACATCTACCGGGCGTTGGGTTTCATTCTTCAACCCAACCTACGAAAGTCGATATTATTTAATCCTCATTGCTGATAGCTTACAAATAGCTTTTAAAACTTGCAGCAACAAAACTGAAGAGTCGGACTCCATCAAAGTCAGAAAGGGCATTAACTGATAGGTTGGGGGATTTCCTCTGCGGATATTGACAAACTGATAAAACTCGCCGCTAGTTGCCAATCCCCAAACAGACTCTTGATATTCTAAACTTTTAGAGGCGTAAGTTAGGAGTTGGGGCAAACCTGCGCGGGGAGCAATTAGACTATTTTTAGATTCTATTACTAAAATCCAAAATGGTATATCAGCGGCAATTTGTTTCTCTTTATTGATTGCTAAAATGTCAAATCTGCCTGTAATCGTTGTGTCTTCATCTTCTATAGTTATGTTAGCAATGTCTTGTTCTAGACTCATCTTGATTGGGCGGCGGTAGAAGCCAGCCAATCGCATTAAGGGAAAGGTAGTTAGAGCTTGTACCAGTCCTTCAGAGACTCTTTCCACTGAGAGGTATTCGCGAAAATCGTTGCGGATTTGGGCGAGTTCTAACTGTTCTATCTCTGTTAAGGATTCTAAGGATAAAAAATTTGTGTACGTGTCATTATTAAGCTGCTCTTGGAATTTCAAAAATTGACAGACTTCACCGAGAGTTATATTTTTGGCGTTAATAGTTGTTGTCATGTTTTGATAAGTATTTAAGTTTTAGTTATAATTATAACATAGAGATTGTGATAGTCAATTTGTACCATTCTTAGGAACAGGCAAGATGCCTGTTCCACGACATATTAAGTTTCTTGTGGGGTATGCCGGAGAGCCGGCCCATATTATTAGGAACAGGCAAGATGCGGAACAGGCAAGATGCCTGTTCCACGACATATTAATTTTTTTGTGGGGCGGGCATCTTGCCCGCCCATGAAAGTGACAAATGGGATAACTGCGAACCTAATCTATCCTTTTCATCACAATTCCATCAACTATTTCATAACCCCAATTAGAGTTGCGATTTGCCAACTGATCGGCCATATCGCATTCGCCTAAATTGCATAGTTCAACTAACTTTTGATATCCTGCATCTCTTTCTCGCTGTAACCTCTCTCCCCGCAGTTTTTCTCTCTCTTCCTCAGAAGGATTTGGTCGCTCTTCTCCCAGCGGATTAATCTCGCTAACTCGTTTCATATCAGCCTCATTAAAAAGGGATGGATTCGACTATTTCACCGTCTACTATTTCGTAGCCCCATTCTGGGTTGGCAGCGATTTGTTTTTCAACAATACTTCGACCTAGAGGAGTTTGGTAAGCTTTTTGCAAAGAGGAAATACTGGGGATTTCGGCGGGGGGTGGCAGCTCTTTTTGTTCGAGTTTTGGCGGTTCAGCAATTGTTTCAGATGTGGATTGATTTAAGGCCGATTGAGGCGCGATCGCCCCTAACTTCCGCATAACGCTATCCTTGGTAATTTGCTGTTTTTCGTTGAAGGAAGACGGCAGATATGGTGTGTCAACGCCCTGCTGTTTTGCTTTGAGTGCATCATCAGCAATACGATCGCACTTTCGCAGAAATCCCTCCCACAAATCTTTGCCCAAAACCGGGTTTCTCAAGTCAGCACGGGCTTTAGATACTGCTGCTTCTAGCGGTTCTCCTTTGTGCACGTAATACTGAATTCGCTCTTCTTCAAAAGCAGGATAAGGCACTTCCGGCTCGATTTCCCAATCTCGCTTAACTTTCTGACTTTCTCCTAAAGGAATTCCGGCGATAAATTCATCCCAAAAAGTCGAGGTTAAGCCTTTTGTCATGCTGTCAATAATTTTAAATGCCCATCCAGAAGGATTGCCGAATCCTAAGTTGCGCTCTTGAGCATATGCTTCTAAAGCTCGCTGAAAATTGTGAAGTTCTTCTTGGGAATTCCAAGGGCCGCTAAATCGGTAATGAGGCGTTACAGCAACGGCTATTTGCTGGCGGGGTTGCCCGAAATATTTGTCGGTTTTAACTACATGATTTGGGGGTGATGTTTCGGGGATTATTTCTACAGGGCGATTGGTGCTTTCGCGGCTTGTCTGTGTTATAATTTCTGGCAGATTCGGTGTCCAAAAGTTATTGAGTTTTTCCTCGAAAGCGTCAATGTCCGCCCAGAGTTCTAGGGTGTCGGTGTTGGGATTTGGTAGTTTTTCTTTCAGGAGCGATCGCACTTTGAGCTGCTTTCTCGCTAATTCCTGTTCTTCCTGATTTAAACCGGTGGCTTTTTCTATTTCTGCGCTGTTAGTTTTCACCCATTCGCCGGAGTTGGACTGTTGTGATTGCCATTGCAATAATTGGCACAGAAAAATACTGGCTGTGACTCCGCCGGTGATTTTGGCGAGTTTGGGATAGTAGATGGCGGGGTTTCCTAGATTTCCTAAAAATATTCCTATTTTCATTTTTTATATTCCTAATTCCCTTGAATAGTAGGGTGATTTTCGGCGCACCATACCTCGACTAAACTAGCATTGAAAAACTTAAGATTTTCTTTAAGCTTCTGTCTATTCCCGACTGAATGGAGTTTCTAGAGTAAAAACGGGGATCGCTTATTCGATCGCCTGATTGACAGGAATCAGTTAAGCGTAATAATAAATTATTTACTGTACAGCTCCTCCCAAAATGAATCCAGAACGCCAAGAGGCTTATTTGAACTTAATCGAGCGAGTGCTTACCTGTCCCAACGGCCAAGAACCAGAGGTTTTGAGTTCCTGTTCCGATTTAATTGATGCGGGATTTGTGCAAATGCTAATCCAGATATCGGCTTCAATGGCCCGCGAAGGTGACGAAGATACTGCTAATTTTTTAGTACAACTTGCTCGTTTGCTGGGGAAATCTTTGGGTTTGTCGCCGGATTTGATGCTGGCTGGGTACAGTAGTGGACAGGGGTAGAGAAAAAGTGCGTTAGCGAAGCCCTCGAAGAGGATCGTCTCGTTGTATCATGTTTTGAGAAAAGAGGGCGATTCCCTACCCTTCGGGATAGCTTCGCCTCACCTAATTTTTAAATGCAGCGATGGCTTTACAGTTTATATTCGAGAGGTTCACAAAAATCATTCACCCCAGTTTTAAATACATAAATAATCACCGAAGTCACCAAAATATCAGGGCAAATTTTTGCTGCAACTAAATCTCTAAATGCTGCATTCAATTGTCCGTTTGTCAACTCTTCTTTAACCTCTGATTTGCAGATAGCAACGCGGCATCTTTTGGCCAATCCGTCTAACCAATTTTCCGAGATATTCGGTTCTTGTCCGGCTTGAATTGCTAGAGATATCGCAGCATCTTCGATGTTACCTTCGCAATCTTCGATGGCGTCTAGGGCTTTTAGGGCTTCGGGATATTCGGCTAATTGCGAGCGAAATTGGGCAATTTGTTGTGAGGTAATAATCACCATATTATTTTCCTGGGTTCTCTGTTGGCGGGATAAGTTTAGCAATTAAAGGTGATATTATAGCATTTTTTTGATTGGGGTGGGAATTGGGCGATCGAACTTAATTACATTTTCAACTAATATTTTGCACTTCGCAATGGTCGGGCTGGGGCTTAAGCCCTGGTATTAAAGCTTAAGTCCAGGCTATGAGGAGTGATGTTAAAATTAACAAAATGCGGCGCTAAAATAGGTTTGCAGGATTCATATTTCTAGGGAGTTAGGAAAAATGACAACCATTATTTTAAACTTAGATACTGTCGAACTAACAGACGAACAGTTTTACCGTTTATGCCAGATGAATCGAGATTGGCAATTTGAACGGACACCTAAAGGAGAAATTATCATTATGTCACCCGTAGGCGGAGTCAGCGGCAATCGAGAAGCCTATTTAATTACAGATTTGGGCTTGTGGAACCGTCAAACGCAGCTAGGGAGAGTGTTTAGTTCTTCTACAATTTTTCGATTGCCTAATAATGGGTATCGAGCTCCAGACGTGGCTTGGGTTAGCTTAGAAAGATGGTCTGCTTTAACAGCAGAAGAACAAGAGAAACTTCCGCCAATTTGTCCTGATTTTGCCATTGAATTGCGATCGCGCCCAGACCCGCTGCGGCCGCTTCAGGAGAAAATGCAGGAGTATCTAAACAGCGGTTTACGCTTGGGTTGGTTAATTAATCCTCTAGACGAAAAAGTGGAGATTTATCGCCCTTCTCGCGAAGTAGAGATTGTACAATTTCCTGTCAGTTTATCGGGAGAAGATGTCTTGCCCGGATTTGTGCTTAATTTGCCGATGATTTGATATTGCATCAAATTTTTCCTGTTTCCAACTGTATTTTCTTCGGACAAATATCATCATCGTACCAACCAGTCAAAGCCACCGCCAAAGCATCCGCCGCATCGTCTGGTTTCGGAATATAACCCAACTCCAACTCCCGCGCCACGGCATCTTGCACTTCGGATTTATCCGCATTACCGCGGCCCGTCAAAGCTTGCTTAATTTGAGCCGGCGTAAACTCGAACAACGGCACTCCACACTGCGCCAATACTAGCGTCAAAACGCCCCGCGCTTGCGCTACAAGTATGGTATTTCCCATCTTGTAAAAGAACAGTTTTTCGGCAATTGCTATATCAGGTTTAATCTGTTCAATTACCTCGTGCAAATCGTCGTAAATTGTTTTCAAGCGCTGTCCCATTTCCTGTTTTGGCGTTGTTTGTATGACGCCGCAATCAATCATGGAAACGCTGTTTTTATCTTGTTTGCCGGGGACAATTTGACAGGAAATTGCCCCGTAGCCAAGATTTGCTAAGCCCGGATCTAATCCTAAAATTCGTTTTTCCATTGCCAGAATTAGTAATTGGAACTGGGAAGGAGGCATTAAAAATTTGGGAAATGTTTCCTCACTACCCATTACCAATTACCAATTATTAATTACCCCTCAGTTGTTTCTAGGCCGAATACCCGATCGAACACTTTAGTCACTTTATACCCCGAATCTATTGATTCTAGCGGGTCTTTCCGCAATCGGTGCCGCAAACACAGAGTCATCACCCGGCGAATATCGTCCACAGTCACCTCTGTGCGGCATTCCAAAGCCGTGAAAGCTTTCGCAGCCCGATTCGTCACCAAATCGCCCCGCAGCCCGTCTACGTCCAATTCCGCGCACACTTGGGAGATTTTTACCCGCAACTCTCGATCGATAGTTACCGATTTCAACCTTTCCTGAGCTTCCACCAACTTCTGCTGCATATCATCTTGTTCGTGCTGATATTTCGCGAGAAACTCCGGCGGATTTTGGTCAAAACTCGATCGCTGTTCGACAATTTCCACTCTTAAATTCGGGTCTTTTACAGTCCGAATTTCTGCGTGCATCCCGAATCTGTCGAGCAACTGCGGCCGCAATTCTCCTTCTTCTGGATTCCCGGAACCGATTAAAATAAACTTAGCCGGGTGGCGGATTGAAATGCCTTCTCTTTCAACAGTATTCCAACCGCTGGCGGCGGAGTCGAGCAAAACATCGACTAAATGATCGTCGAGCAAATTGACTTCATCAACGTAAAGAATGCCGCGGTTAGCTTTAGCTAAAAGCCCCGGTTCAAAAGCTTTAACACCTTCCGACAAAGCTTTCTCGATGTCGATCGTACCGCAAACTCGGTCTTCGGTCGCGCCCAAAGGTAAATCTACCATTTGGACTTTTTTGCGGGCGATTTTAATGTCAGTTTGAGATAAAGTGCGATCGCGCACCTCATCACTCATCAAATCAGGATCAGTGGGATGACTGTTAAAAGGATCGTCAGCCACCACCTCAATTTCCGGCAGCAAGTCAGTGAGGGCGCGGATTGTGGTAGATTTACCAGTACCTCGATCGCCCATAATCATCACCCCGCCAATTTTGGGATCGATGACATTCAACAGCAGCGCCAGTTTCATCTCCTCCTGGCCAACAATTGCAGTGAAGGGAAAAACAGCGCGGCGGGCTGCGGTAGCGGTAACGGTTGGTAGAGCGCCCGCATTTAGGGTATTGCTGACTTCGGCAGTAGGACTCACAGGATAACTCAAAATATAATAATTGCTTGTTTATTGTAGGGGATAAGGGATTCTCTGGGGCGATCGCACTTGTAGGGCCCGCACCGATCACAAAGTCGCTTCAACATCCAAGCGCAACGCCAGATTTGCTGCATTTACATTGTAGATTTTGGCGGGCAGGATGCCCAACCCCTACTCCCCACAATAGTTTGAACCAAAATCACCAGGTACATTAAATGTAGGTAGCGCCTTCAACACTCAAGCGCAACTAAGCTTTTCTCGATCGCGACTTACGCATCAAAACCAAAGAAACCGGGTTTTTTGCCGTTTCTGCGGTTTGTAACGAAATATTGTCCCAAAAAAAACCCGGTTTCTGACCACCGGTGCGTTCAGGAGTATTTATTTGAATTGCAGCTTTGGGCGGGTTCTCCTGCCCACCCCACAATAGTTTCAGTCAACTGAACCAGTAAGTTAAATGCGGGGTGGCTTTGAATTTTTGGGCGATCGGCAACCCAACTGTAAACTAATGTAACGATTTCCTGCGATTCGCATAAAAACCTCAAGTTCCCCCAGATAGATAATTAAGAGCGCTTTGCTCGCAAAGTGCTGTAACTTTGGGCGATCGGGCAACGCTAATGTAAACTTATGTAACAATTTTCCCGAATTTGCATAAAACCCTCAAGTTCCGCCAGATATATATTTGAGTCCACTTTGAAGCAAATTTTTTTCATGGTAGTTAGTCCAAGACGCAGAAACAACGTATTTCTATCATTATTCGCTGTGCTACGTAATCGCAAGCCTTTGTTTTTAGCGGTTCTTGCGTCTAGGACTGGTAGTATAGCTGTCGATCGACGATTAAGGAGCTTTAAAGTAATCGTCATTAAATTCGGTTTAAAGGAGTTTTAAGTAATGTCATAAAGTCCTGTTTCTTTGATACTTTACACAAAGTTAACAAATCTTCTGCATTGGGGATGCTTTACATCTGCCGTGCTTTGCTAACAGTCTGGTGGGCAATAGCGCTAATACTTTATTAGTGCTTAATTTCTATGGTTTTTGGCTCTTTCACAGTCATCCTACCAAAAATTATATTGGCGATCGTAAAGTTCCTGTAAAGTCTTTAATGTAAAAAAACCGTATTCCTACGTATTGCTTTTTTTTTGCTTTCTGATAATATAAAAACGAGGTAAAATTTGGATTAAAATCTGACACGCTGGCAAATATCACTAAAGCTTCTTCACAAATAAATGCAATACTTCCCTGCTTCGTTGAAACAGTAAACAAGCAGTCTTGAAAGTTTACCTGTTGAGGAAAATTTCAGGTGGCTCGAAATGCTCAAAAACGCACCGGAGAAAACATAAAAACATAATAAGGCGATCGCTTCTCAACAACTGATTTAACCAACTATTTTTCAGGGGTACAAATGGCTGAACTTAACATCGGGGCATTGGCTGACGGCAAAACCTACACAGGTAGTGTTGGCGCTACAAATATCTACGACCTTTACAAATTTAATATCACCAGTCCGGGAAGTTTCCAATTTTCGATCGACGGTTTGAGCGGGAATGCCGACATATTTTTATTAAACTCTAGTGGCGAAACCCTTTACAGTTCCACCAACGCGGGAACCGAGGCAGAAAGAATTAGCGCTGACAGCTTAGTAGCCGGAGACTATTCACTCAAAGTCAAAGTTTCGCAAATCAGCGGCGACATCAAATACACGCTGAATTCAGTACCAACTAGCACTCAAAAATCATCCGACGCAGACACCCTCACCGGTGCACAATCAGATTCTCCACTTCCCTCAAACAGCGCCGCAACTTCGGAAAAACCCACTGCAAACATAGATGTAATTACAGGAAGTGCTGTTGATGACAAGACTGTCACCGCAGAAACAACATCAACAACTACCGACAAACCAGTCACTACAGACTCCGAAACAACTCTCACATCTGAACCGGAAAAACCTATAGCAACGAGTGAATCTGCGGCAGTAATCACCTCAACAACTACCGAAAAATCAGTCACTACAGACTCCGAAACAACTCTCACGTCTGAACCGGAAAAACCTGTAGCAACAAGTGAATCTGCGGCAGAAACAACAACTACTACCGACAAATCAGTCACTACAGACTCCGAAATAACTATCACATCTGAACCGGAAAAACCTGTAGCCACGACTGAATCAGCTAGCGAAGAACTGCCAAATGAAGAGACTACATCAGCGGGGGAAATCGCACCAGACAAACCACCAACCGATTCGGCAATTTCAACCGCCGAAGAACCCAGCGAAACTGCTGCCACAAACAATCCAAATAGCACAGCCGCCGCCAAAAAAGATGCAGTTGCAGGCGAAACAGTTGCCACTCAAGAACCAAAAACAGGCGAGACTTTAGTTACTATTTCCCCAGATGCCAGCAAGCCAGAAGACGAAACAAATACTGACACTAGCAACGGGGAAGAAACAGAGAAAGAGAATTCAACTACTACCGTAGCAACAACAGAAACCAAAAAAGAACCTGAACCGACTACGGAGAAAAAGTTAATTTCTCCCTTTACATCGGGGGTATTTACTACGGATCAAACTGGTCGCATCAGTATAGAGTACACATTTGATGGTGGGAGGTTCCAAGGTGAGTTAGCTATTTTCAACTTAGACGATTTAGACAAATTTGAACCCGGTTCGGAAGCATTCATTAAAGAAGTAGCTGCGCGTTCTTTAAGTAACTCGGTGAAAGGTCATGTAGTGATTAATGATGCTACAGAAGGTGCACGGTTTTCCGGTTTGTTAGGAGAGAATAATGCCAACGAAGGAGTCTACTTAGGAGTCAAGAGTTTTGCCGTAACTGCTGGGGGTAAATATGGGGTGATGTTGGTACCCAACGGTAGTGTCAAATTCGTTTACGATAATCCGACTGTTGGCGGCGCTCAACGTCCTTTATTTTCTATGGCAATGGCGAATCCTGTGGAGGGATTTCACTTTGGTCAAATTGCCGATGTCACGGGAGAAGGCAATACCTTTGTCATGGAGGATATGCGGTTAGATTCGGGGAGTGATAGGGATTACAACGATATCATTTTCCAAGTGCGGGGTGCGACTGGAAAAGCTGCCAAATTAGATGAGTTAATTGCTCCAGGTAAAGATTGGCGTGGTTCGGACTTAGGAAAAGAGGTGATTTCTTACATCACAAAGCCTGTTGATATTGACCCGATCGTCCCAACGCCAACACCGACACCAACACCAACACCAACACCGATCGAGCCACCTGTTGATATTGACCCGATCGTCCCAACGCCAACACCGACACCAACACCAACACCGACGCCGATCGAGCCGCCTGTTAATATTGACCCGATCGTCCCGACGCCGACACCAGCGCCAACACCAACACCGATCGAGCCGCCTGTTAATATTGACCCGATCGTCCCGACGCCGACACCAACACCGACACCAACACCGGCACCAACACCGATCGAGCCACCTGTTGATATTGACCCGATCGTCCCGACACCGACACCAACACCGACACCAACACCGGCACCAACACCGATCGAGCCGCCTGTTAATATTGACCCGATCGTCCCGACACCGACACCAACACCGACACCAACACCGGCACCAACACCGATCGAGCCACCTGTTGATATTGACCCGATCGCCCCAACGCCAACACCAACACCGACACCAACGCCAGCACCAACGCCGACGCCCGTCAATATTGACCCGATCGCCCCAACGCCAACGCCAGCGCCAACGCCAACGCCCGTTGATCTTGACCCGATCGCCCCAACGCCAACACCAACACCGGCACCAACGCCAGCGCCGATCGAGCCGCCTGTTGATGTTGACCCGATCGTCCCGACACCAACACCAACCCCGGCGCCAACACCAACGCCGATCGAGCCTCCAGTTGATCTTGACCCGATCGTCCCAACGCCAACGCCGACACCAGCGCCAACGCCCGTCAATATTGACCCGATCGTCCCAACGCCAACGCCGACACCAGCGCCAACGCCAACGCCCGTTGATCTTGACCCGATCGTCCCGACACCAACACCAACACCGGCACCAACGCCAGCGCCAACGCCAACGCCCGTTGATGTTGACCCGATCGTCCCGACACCAACACCAACACAGGCACCAACGCCAGCGCCAACGCCAACGCCCGTTGATGTTGACCCGATCGTCCCAACGCCAACGCCAACGCCGATCGAGCCGCCTGTTGATGTTGACCCGATCGTCCCAACGCCAACGCCAACACCGACGCCAACGCCAACACCGATCGAGCCGCCTGTTGATGTTGACCCGATCGTCCCAACACCAACGCCAACCCCGACGCCAACGCCAACACCGATCGAGCCGCCTGTTGATATAGAGCTGAGCATCACAGAGGAAAAATTTGTCGATTTGTGGGTTACGGAAGATACCCAAATAAACAAGTCAGAAGATGATTCTCATATCTTAGATGTGGTTTCAGAGGATGAAGTCATTAATATTTGGGATGTCAAACGGGAAATTGATCCGTCGTGGGAAGAACTAGGTTTAGTTGGTGGTTCGCTGTACTATTCAAACCGCGCTCCAGTAGTCACTGCTTATAACCAAACGGTTAATTCGGGTGCGAGTATTACTCCCAGTTTCTATGCGAGTGACCCCGATGGCGATAGCATCGTCTACTATACATTAATTGACCAAAACACCAGCAGCACTAGCGGTTATTTCACCTTGAATGGTGTTAAACAAACCAGTGCATTATATGTAACCCCGACCCAGTTGAGCACTGTCGGTTTTGTCGGCGGTTCAGTGGCAGGCACCGACCAAATTACCATCTTGGCTTATGATGGTCAAACTTTTGGAAGTCAAGCAGCCACGATTACTACAAAAGTTAATCAGGCACCGCTGGTAACAACTTATAACCAAACGGTGAATTCCGGTGCGAGTATTACTCCCAGTTTCTCTGTGAGTGACCCCGATGGTGATAGCATTACCCAATACTATTTCTCGGATAACAACAGCAGCAGCACTAGCGGTTATTTCACCTTGAATGGTGTTAAACAGACTAGCGGATTCTTTGCAACTCCTGCCCAGTTGAGCACTGTTCGTTTTGTCGGCGGTTCAGTAGCAGGTACTGACTCAGTTACCATCTGGGCTTCTGATGGTCAAACTTGGGGCTCTCAATCAGCCACGATTACTACTCAAAAAGTTAATCAAGCGCCAGTCGTTACTGCTTACAACCAAACCGTTAATTCCGGTGCGAGTGTTACTCCCAGCTTCACTGTCAGCGACCCCGATGGTAATGCGATTACCCAATACTATTTCTCTGACAACAACACCAGCAGCACTAGCGGTTATTTCACGGTAAATGGTGTCAAACAAACCACTGCATTCTTTGCAACTCCTGCCCAGTTGAGCACTGTTCGTTTTGTCGGCGGTTCAGTAGCAGGTACTGACTCAGTTACCA
>NZ_JAUBUC010000033.1:57621-71462 GCF_036705285.1 Microcoleus sp. B4-C1
TTTGGGCTTCTGATGGTCAAACTTGGGGCTCTCAATCAGCCACGATTACTACTCAAAAAGTTAATCAGGTGCCGGTGGTAAGTGCCAGCGACCAAACTGTGCGCCGCAACCAGAGTATTCAGCCATCTTTCAGTGTCACCGATGCTGATGGGGACAAAATTACTCAATATGCCTTCTACGATGGGAACACCAGCACCACCAGCGGTTATTTCACGGTGAATGGCGTCAAACAAGCTGCCGGTCAAACCTTCTACGTGGATGCGGACAAGCTGGGTACAGTTAGTTTTGTTGGTGGCAGCAGCACAACTAGCGATACTGTCTACACGGGAGCCTACGATGGCAATGCTTGGAGTAGCTGGAAAGACTACAAGGTCCAAACTCAAGGCGGTTCTAATCCAGTTGTCACCGCCAGTGACCAAACGGTGAATGCTAATGAATCGATGAAACCATCCTTCAGCGTCACCGATGCTGATGGGGACAAAATTACTCGCTATGCCTTCTACGATGGCAACACCAGCACCACCAGCGGTTATTTCACTGTCAATGGCATCAAACAAACTGCGGGTCAAACCTTTTATCTGGATGCGAACCAGTTGGATACGCTTCGTTTTGTTGGCGGTACAGTAGCCGGTGTTGATGCAGTATCCGTGGCTGTCAGTGATGGAGTTGACGGCTGGAGTAACCAGAAGCAGTTTAATATTTCCACAAAATCAGTGGTTGCAGATTGGTTTGAGCAGAACATTAAAGACTTGGCGATTCGTTCCCTAGCCCGATCGCGCTTCCAAGATGGTTTACTCGATCGTCGAGACATGATCGACATCTTCACCAATGCCAAAGATGGCGGGGTAGTAGATGCCAACGAATTTGCCGACCTTAAGACCTTAACCAGCAACACCAACTACATCCAAATGCCAGAGTATGTGCGGGTTTTGTCTACCAAGATTTCCCAAGGAAATCCATCCAACAACAGCTATCAAGGCAGTTATTTGGGTAAGTTGCAAGCTGGTAGTAGTGCCGAGCATCTTGACAAGCTGATTAACGAGCACTTCTTGGGCAAGGATCGTCCATTGCCCATAGGAGAGTATTCCTACGGCAGTGCAACCAATGTTGTGTACCGTTATGCTGAAGGCAATCTGTTCGGAAATAATAATGACATCAGTTACGAAGATGTTAAACAAGGAGCCATCGGGGATTGTTACTACTTAGCCTCATTAGCCGCTGTTGCCCAGAAGACACCCAACCTCATTCGAGATATGTTTATTGACAATGGTGATGGAACTTACACAGTGCGTTTCTTCAACGAGGGTAAGGCTGACTATGTAACAGTCGATCGCTATTTACCGACCCAAAGCAATGGAGCGCTTCCCTTTGCCAAAGTGGGTGGCAAGTACGATGATTCCGCGAATGAGTTGTGGGTAGCTTTAGCTGAAAAAGCTTATGCTCAGATGAATGAAGCGGGCTGGATTCCTCGCTATACAACCAAAGAAGGAATTAACCTCCACGGACTCAACAGCTACCAAGGTATTCAAGGTGGTTGGACGGATCAAGCTACTGCTCAAATTAGTGGGAAAAGCGGGAATTCTTATTTTATCCAATCATCTACATCTAATCAAGTTATTGATGCCTTCAATGCTGACAAATTAATTGCCTTTAGTTCTTTTGGCCTTAATTCTTCAGGCCAAGGCCCGACAAAAAACTCTCCTGTAGTTTCTAGTCATGCTTACACAATGGTTGGCTACAATCAGGCTACTGGACAGTTTAAACTGTTTAATCCTTGGGGATTAAGCGGCGGATACGAGTCGGGTGACTCCACTTTCAAACCGGGCATATTAGAAATGACTTGGAACCAGCTCAAAGCATATTTTGATAGTTGGAAGGTGAATGGTTAAACTAATTCATACCCTCTCTGCTTCCTAGTTAGTTTACAAGTGGCTGGAAAATCCTTTTTCAGCCACTTGTTTGAATCATTGAAAACTTACAACATCGAGAAACATGGAATCTATCGCTTTTTTAAAGGTCAACAACCAGACTATTTCCCTCAGTCAAGCCGTTGGCTATCTCAAGGCTTCCGGCAAATTTGGAATGTTTCTCGCAGAAATCTTGCGCCAGCACATTCTCGAACACGAACTGGCTGAAGTTGAAGCTATCGATATTGACACAGCCGAGTTAGAACAAACGATTGTAAATTTTCGCCTAGAAAAGCAGTTACTAGACCAAAACAGTTTTCAAAACTGGCTAGTCAAAAATGGGATTAGTTATGGGGATTTCCGACAAGGAATTACCAACGATCTGAAGTTAGATAAGCTCAAAATTAAGATTAGCCAGCCCAAACTAGAAGCATATTATCAGCAGCAAAAACCTTTATTCGATCGCGTGGTTCTTTCCCGCATCATCCTCGGCGATCGAGAATTAGCCGACACGCTCAAAGCAGCAATTTCATCAGGAAAAAATCAATTTGAAAGTCTAGCAAGAGAGTATTCTGTCAGCGATGACCGAGTAGTTAATGGGATGATGGGCCCAGTCAGTCGCGGCACTTTACCCGATATCCTCAAAAATATGGTAGATATTGCTAAAGTTGGAGAAATTCTGGGGCCTCTAGAAATTGACGGGAATTACGGGTTATTTCGCGTGGAACAATTCCTAGATGCTTCCCTAGACGATCCCAACGTCAAACAAGAACTGCAAAATCAATTATTTGAGCAGTGGTTACAAGAAAAGCTGCAAAGCCTGGAGATTAAACTAGAGGTTAAGTAATTGACTTGCAAGATTTAAGGTGCGATCGCCCTTTACCCCTTTTTCTCAGCAAAGAGCGATCGCCCCTTTGGAATAAGTCAAAAAGGGCGATCGCCTTTTTGGGGCTGTGAGTGCGATCGTGCTGTAGGATGAAAAAACTACCAAAATGATATAATCTTACAATTCCCAAAATCTATATTTTAAAAATCAGCCATTGACACAATCCGATCGACCCACCGACGCAAAAACACCCTGCATCATTAACGATCGCAAACTCGATTACTTATTCAATGTCAACATCAAGCCAGACGCTCATAACTCAAAAAGAGCGGTACAAAATAGACAACAACTAAATCGCTTGGGATTTGATGACGATTCAGAATCTCGTCAATTTATTCAAACTCATCTAGAACAAGCAGTCCAAGAAGAAAGTAATATTGTTGAGCGATTTATTAATACTTATACCAACCACACCACAGGAGAAGAGGCTACAATAGATACAGAGCTTAGAGATTCACTGTTACCGGGCAGAACCGGAAAATTCGCCCAAGTCCAAAGTTCATGGGAAGTCTTGCCCGATGGAACTCGCCGCTTTCTCAGTGCTATAATCTATGGAAAATAACTCAATATCTTAGGTAAGAAAATGGTAAAAATCAATTTACATGAGGGATTTGATGAACTAGCTTTTCTAGAATTATTTTGTGAAGAACCAAAAGATTCCCAACCCTCCGATGGCTATTGGTGTTATGAAGTGACAGATTCATTAGGTGTCACCCTCAAATTTGGAATGAATATCATTCAAAAATCAGTTCAAATTGAATTAAAGATAGCCGATGCCACTGTAGGTATTATGTGTTTTGAACTCGTGAACTTTATTGAAATTAATGATTATATTAACGGTAAATTAGAATTTTTAGTTGCTCCCAAAAATGAAGAATTCAAAACTTTAGTTCAAGTTGAACTGCGACCGAGAATTAAAGTTGATTGTTCAACTCTGAGCCTTTGCCCGATGGCTGCTTAGCCTTGATAAACTACAAGGTCGATCGCCCTTTTGGAATAAGTCGAAAAGTGCGCTCGCCCTTTTGGTTACGAATGTTTTTGTCGGAAAGTGCGATAGCCCTTCAGCTCTACCAGATGCCAAAAGAGCGAGCGCTCTTTTGGAATTAGTCAAAAAGTGCGATCGCCCTTTACTCCTTTTTCTCAACCAAGGGCAATCGCTACCAATTAATTACCGTTAAACTTGTTACCTTTGCGAACTCTCGATCGGCTGTCACCAAAGTTGCTGAATTTTGGATTGCCATTGCTGCAATAACCGCATCCGGTAGTTTCAAGCGATGTTGCTGGCGAATTTCAATGATTTTTTCAATCAAAACAGCATCCATCGCCCCTAAACCAAGAACCTCCACTCGTTGCAGAAACTGCTCAAAAATCTGACGATCGTCTTGAGTCAACCCAGGAAATACCAGAAACTCAATTTTGCTAATAACTGAAACTCCGATCCAATCCGCATCTTTAAGTAATTCAATGAGTTGAATATTCCCTTGAAGCAAAGCAACGATCGCATTCGTATCCAACACATAGCGATTACCACTCATCGCGTAGATTCCTCTGCATTGTTACTGCATCTCCCTGCCAAGTTAATCGCCCCACTAAATCCGAGAAATCATAGCTGGATTTCTGCTTCTCCTCTGATGAAACCGGATTCAAAACAACTAAAACTTCTCGTTCTTTTAGCAATTGTAACCCAGCCAGAATCACTTCAGAAGCAGATGAGTACCTACCGTTTTTGACTGTTGATTGAACAAACTGCTCTAGTTCAGGAGTTAAGGATATATTCATGATGTTGAGTCACCTATTTGAGTCAACTACTACCCCATAATAACAAAAATTATCAAATTTTGTTATTTAACATTTTTGGCTACGGGAAGATTTTGCGAGATCCTTGCTTGTAAGCGCAGATTAGCGATCGCCCTTTCTTGCTTTTTCTCAAAAAAAGGGCGATCGCCCTTTTGGAATTAGTCACAAAGTGCGATCGCCCTTTCTTGCTTTTTCTCAACCAAAGGCGATCGCCCTTTTGGAATTAGTCAAAAAGTGCGATCGCCCTTAATTCCTCTTTCTCAAACTAGGTCGATCGCCCTTTTGGAATTTGTCAACAAGTGCGATCGCTCTTTTTGATATGGAAAAGTCGATATCTCTTTTGTTCTGAGTCAAAAAGGGCGATCGACTTTTATTTAAGCTGCCACGATTGCCGGACTCGGAGGCACTAAATCTTCTTCTTGGCAATACTCAAGGTAGCTGGAGCTCGCTTCTTTAGCATTGGCGATCGCTTCTTCATAAGTTTTCCCATAAGTACAGGGCTGCATTGCAATTGTTGCAAACTCTGGCAGTGTTACCAAATACAGTCCATCCTCTTGTGACCATTGAATTAATAAACTATAGCGGTAATTCATTCCTCTAATTCCTCTGCTGAAGAATTGTTTCTAACTCTTGAATTGCTTTTTTTAACAATTTCTCCAAATACAATGGTGTATCCTCAACACAAGAAGAGATTTTAGGATCTGCTGTGGCGCTAGTGTGGGTGGCGGTGTGGCATTTCTGGGGGTGGCCTCGCGAAGTAGAAATTGCTAGAGGTAAGCCGGAGGCTAAGAAAAAGCGATCGCCCAATTCTAACTCACCCCCTCCGAATCCGGTAGAACAAGAGCTCAACCAGCTCAAAGCGACAACTGGAATGAATCGGATGAAGCCTGTGAGACGATCGACCCAGCCAACTCCTGAAGTTCCTCAATGGTACGTGTTTCGCAGCGGTGAAGCCAAAGGGCCCTATACCAAATTGCAATTATGGGAGATTGAGGAAATCACAGCCCGAACCAAAGTGCGGCGCGGGGAAGCCGAGTGGCAGCGCGGCGGTGAAATTCCAGAATTAGCGTCGTACCTCACTCAAAAATAAGGCGCTATCCCGAAAAAACTCTTCTCGGCAGGGTTGAACGCTTCTCCACAGCTTTAAATATTCAGCTCAAACAGATTCATCAATCTCGTTAGCTAAACTTTCAGGCAAATCGAGTTCGATAATTGACTGCATTGCCCGCATTTTTCCTAAAAAAAAGCCCTCAACTTTGTGAGGGCTTTGCGATGCCAGGAACGAGACTTGAACTCGTGACACGTGGATTTTCAGTCCACTGCTCTACCAACTGAGCTATCCCGGCTTGTTTTTTCGCGCTTTACTATCTTAGCAGACACATACAGAATTTAGCAAGCACTTTTCTCAATTAATTTTCGATCGCCCGGAACCGCCCGCCTGTAAGCTAAAAGCTGCAACCTAAAATCCAAGAACCGCAATGGCACAGCAACATCGGGACAGCGGAAGTAAGAGTCTGCTTGTCTTAGGCATAATTTGGCTGCTGGGGGCAATTAGCGATCGCCTCTGGTTTGCCCTTGATCGATCTGTCCCGGCGTGGGATCAAGCAGACTACCTGACTAGCACCCTGAAATACTTGCAGGCGTTGCAGCATCCTCAGTGGTTTTCCGGGGAGTGGTGGACAAACTTCTGGCTGCTTTCGACGAAAATTCCGCCCTTGGCATACATCTTAACCGTTCCGTTTCTTCAGGTTTTCGGTACTGGGGGCGATCGGGCAACCCTCGTTCATCTCTTATTTAGTGCAATTCTCCTCGCCTCAGTCTACAGTCTCGGCGTCCAATTATTTAACCGGCAAGTCGGTTTGTGGGCCGCTGCAATTTGCGTTTTGTTACCCGGACTTTATGGGCTGCGCTTGCAATTTTTACTCGACTATCCCCTCACTGCGGCGATTACTTTGGCTTTCTATTGTCTGACAATGTGGAAGGCTTCTGAAGGAAAGAAGGAAGAAGGAAGTTCGGCAACGGATTTTATAACGGATGTAACGGATGTAACGGATAGAACTCAGTTGGAAGAACGAACAAAGAAAAAGTATAAATTCTCCCCCTCCCCCACTCTCCCCCTCTCCCCATCATCTTTCTTTTGGGCGATCGCCTTTGGAATTTCTCTCGGCTTATCAATATTAGTTAAACACACTACTGTATTATTTCTGTTTACCCCGATTGTGTGGCTGGCTGTGGGTGCTGTGCGACAAAAAGCTTGGGGAAGATTAGCTCAATTAGCAGGTAGTTTGTTGCTGTCGGTAGCGGTGTTTGGGCCTTGGGCGAAAACTAATTGGCTGTTAATTTTGACCGGGGGAAAACGGGCTACGCTCGATTCTGCGATCGCCGAAGGAGATCCGGCCCTCAATACGATCGACGCTTGGATTTACTACGGTCAACGCTTACCAGAACACATTTCTTGGCCTCTGTTACTTATTCCCTTAGTAGGATTGATACTTTATTGGCGTCGTCGGCAAGATAGTTCCTCAATCTTTTATCTCAACTCCTGTCGCTGGCTGGCTGTTTTCTGGGTAGGAGCTTATTTAATTAATTCTTTAAATATCAACAAAGACGACCGATATGGTATACCTTATTTGCCAGTCTTATCTATTTTCTTAGCCTACTGTTTAACGCTGTGGCCTTCTCGGTGGGGACGACAAATTCGCTGGGGTACAATTAGCTTGGCAATTCTGGCGATGCTGTTGCATATGTGGCCTCTGGGAGGTGCTTTTGGACATAGCTTAGTTCAAATTATCAGTCCCGGCAATTCTAACTATCCTTACTTGGGGAAAGAGTGGCCGCACCGAGAGGTAATTGCCGAAATTATTGATCGGGAACCTTATTTGCAATCTACTTTAGGAGTGTTGCCTTCGACGCCGGAAATTAACCAGCATAATTTGAATTATTACGGTGCTTTGGCGAATTTTCAGGTTTACGGGCGGCAGGTGGGAACGAATTTAAAAGACGTGCCGCAAGATGTGCGATCGCTCTCTTGGTTTGTAACTAAAACTGGCCCGCAAGGTTCGATTCGCGAACGGATTAAAAAGGCTCAAAATGCAGCGGTGGCGGCAATTGAAAAAGAGGATAAATTTGAGTTAGATAAAACTTGGCTTTTGCCAGATTATACTAATTTAAATCTTTATCGCAAGCGAGTGCAGCCTGTCGAAATACAGCCGTTGAATGAAGCGCGATCGCAAGTACAATTAGATCGAGTTACTGTGGGGGGAAAAGCTGTTCCCGGAGTCGCGCTGCCGGTTACTTATACTTGGTCTGGGCCTTGGCAGCAGTTGCAGTCTGGTTTAGTGTTGGTAACGTGGCAAAATCAGCAGTCTGGCGATATTCCACCGGGACAGACTTTCAGGATTTTACACGATCGCGCGATCGGCCAGGCGACTTTGCATCCGGGGATGCTGGAAGCGGATAAATTTGCTGTGGGGTTTCGAGTTGTCGATCGCACGGCGATGCTTCCTCCTGCTAATATTGCACCGGGAACTTACAATCTGCAAGCTACTTATCTAAATCGGAAAACCGGCGAAACCTATCCGATTAATGTGCCTGCCGTGAGTGTTAAGATGGAGGCAGAGCCTCTGGATCTGCGTTCTCAGGCAGAGCCTGGGAACGAGAATAATGAGGATAATACAGATAAGCCTGAGTTAGATTTGGTGACTCAATTGCGGGCGATGGCGGTTAATTTACCCAAAGGATTACCCGGTTTAGAACCTGTGTTCGAGCAGATTGGGCGGATCAATCAGTACGATCCAATTCAAGATTATACCGTGCAAGCGGAACAAGCGTTAGAATATCGGTTGAAACAGGAACCAAATAATTTAGAATTGGCTTATGCTTTGGCATTTTCTAGAGTATTGCAGCAGAATGTCGAAAGTGCGATCGCAGCCTTAGAAAAAGTCACTCAACTCGACTCAAAAAACCCTTACGCTTACGCCTATCTCGCTTTCGTACACCTCTACGGCTGGCATCCCAAAGCCGCTCAAACAGCCTTAAAACCTGCTCTCGCTCTCAACTCCAATCTACCGGAAATTAGAGTATTAAACGGTGTAGCGGCTCTAATGCAAGGTAATCTCATCCAAGCATGGCAAGATTTGCAATACTTAAAAAAACTCAAAATTTAACAATCCCTTTTACTGTGGCACGGGCGTCCCGCCTGTGCTGATAAATCTGTAAAGCCTGTGCTGATAAATCTGTAAAGCCTGTGCTTCTAAATCTGTAACGCTTGTGCTTCCGAATCGGTAAAAAACAGAAAACCAATGAACCAACCAAGAATTGTCTCTCTAATTCCCAGTGCCACCGAAATTGTAGCACTTTTAGGATTAACCGATGCAATTGTGGGCCGTTCCCACGAATGCGATTATCCCCCAGAAATCCAAAATTTACCTGTTTGCACTCAGCCTAAATTCAATCCCGAAGGAACTAGCAGCGAAATTCACAACCGCGTGACTGAATTGTTGCAAAATGCGCTGAGTGTGTATAAAGTAGAAATAGATACTTTGGAAAAATTGCAGCCGACTCACATTATTACTCAAGCTCAATGTGAAGTCTGTGCTTGTTCTCTAGCAGAGGTTGAACAAGCGGTAAGCACTCTGGTAAATAGCAAGCCGGAAATTATTTCTTTGCAGCCGAATCTGCTAGCAGAAATTTGGACGGATATTCAGCGAGTTGCTGATGCTTTGGGCGTAGATGGCAAAAGTGCGATCGACCTTTTGCAATCCCGCATCGATGCTATTATCTTAAAAACCAAAACATTAACCGTTAAACCCAAAGTAGCTTGCATCGAGTGGATTGAACCTTTGATGGCTGCGGGTAACTGGATTCCCGAATTAGTGGCAATGGCGGGAGGCAATTCGCTATTTGGAATTGTCGGCGAACATTCTCCTTGGTTAAAATGGGATTCGCTAGGGCGTCGGTACAGTATAGGGGTTTGACAAAAGTGGACGAGTATGATAAGTGAATTGAGGAGCTTGTTAAAGCCTAACAATCAAGAAGAAGAAAAAACCCCTATGCGTCCTCCCTTATGGCATCCTCCAATTGAACTGTCAGACCATGAAGCGTTGATTATCAAACGCATTAAACGAGCCAAGCTATTCACCTTTCTTCGACTGAACCGTTCATTCATCTTTAATGATGAGTTTCAAGAAGAACTTGCTACAATCTTTAAAGACAGCACCGTGGGTCAGGGTCCTGTTCCTCCGGCCCAAATTGCCTTAGCAATTGTTCTTCAAGCCTATCTAGGGATTTCTGATGATGAAGTGATTGAAGAAATGGTGATGGATCAACGTTGGCAGTTAGTTCTCGATTGCCTTAATTGTGAAACTCCCCCTTTCAGCAAACCGACTTTAATTAGATTCAGAAATCGCTTAATTAAAAAAGAATTAGACCAACGTTTAATTGACCGCACCGTAGAAATTGCCAAGCAAAAAGGTGGGTTTGGCTCATCTCAACTCAAAGCAGCTTTAGATTCTTCCCCGTTATGGGGAGCTGGTAAAGTCGAAGATACATATAATCTCTTGGGTCATGCTTTGCGTAAAGCAGTGAGTGTGATAGCTGCTAGACAGGGGCGGGAGTCAGCAGAAATTGCCGAGCTAGCTGGTGCACCAATTCTCAATAGTTCCAGCTTGAAAACAGCCTTAGACTTAAACTGGGATGAGCCAGAAGAACGTCAAAACGCACTATCAATGATTCTAAACAGCTTAGATTCCGTAGAAAAATGGATGCAAAGCCAGTTTGGTTGTGATGGGTTTGAAGTCGCTAAAGAGACTCTGGATGTAGCCCGAGTAATTGAATCTCAAAATGTAACTTTTGACTCTCAAGGAGTTCCGAGTTTAAGCAAAGGAGTAGCTAAAGACCGTCGCATTTCTATTGAAGACCCAGATATGCGGCATGGAAGGAAAAGCAGGTCTAAGAAGATAGATGGTTATAAACGCCACATCCTCAAAGATTTAGAGAGTGGTGTGGTTTGTGCCGTGGCATTGACTCGTGCCAATACCCCCGAATCTGCTGCTACCCTTGACCTAGAACGGGACTTGAAATTCCAAAATATTCACCTGACTGAGTTACATATTGACCGGGGTTATTTATCCAGTCATTGGGTTACACAGCGGGATGAAACATTGAAGATATTTTGCAAAGCTTGGCCTGTCAGAAATTCGGGTCGGTTTGATAAAAATTCCTTTTTCCTGGATTGGGAGAGATATTTAATTAGCTGTCCCAATCAGGTCAAAGTCCCATTTGAACCGGGAAAAATTGTGCATTTTCCTCATAGTGAATGTACAATTTGTCCTTTAAGAGCCAACTGCACAAACAGTAAAAAAGGACGGACTGTATCCATTCATCCCGATGAAGCATTAATGCAAGAGTTGCGAGCGCGTCAATCTACTGCCTCTGGTCGTCTTGATTTGAGAAAGCGTACTACTGTTGAACACTCGTTAGCGCATATTGGTCATTGGCAGGGCGATCGTGCTCGGTATGTTGGACAACGAAAAAATCTCTTCGATCTACGTCGAGTCGCTGTTGTCCATAACCTTCACGTCATTGCTCGAATCTCTAAGGTTGCGCCAATTCAACCGGGCATAGAGTTGAATTCCTTGACCGGGTAAATTCATATATCTCTTTTTTTGTCAACTTCTAATACTGTACCGACGCTCTAGTAGAAGCTAATCCCGATGTAATTATTTTCATGCCTTGCGGCTTTGATTTAAGCCGCACTCGCAGCGAAGCAAGGCAGATAACTAAATACGCAGAATGGCCTGATTTGCAAGCAGTAAAAACGGGGAAAGTTTACCTAACTGACGGCAATTCTTACTTTAATCGGCCGGGGCCGAGATTGGTTGATTCGTTAGAAATTTTAGCAGAAATTCTCCATCCCGAAATATTCGATTTTGGCCATCGGGGTAAGGGTTGGCAGCCATTTTTGTAAGTCCCGGCAGCTAGCTAAAGCTTTATATATAGCAATCCTAAATCATTTGTTAACTTCTTACTCCCTCCCCTTGATAAGGGGAGGGTTGGGGTGGGGTAAAAAATTTACGATTCCTGCAAAAATTGCTATATATTATAGCAACCGCCAAGACGGTTAGGACGTTGTTAATGGCTGAAACGATTGATTTTCTTCCTTCTTCCTGACATCCGTTACATCCGTTACATCCGTTACATCCGTTACAGAATCCGTTGCCGAACTTCCTTCTTCCTTCTGCTCTAATTCTGAATTGCCTGCCATACAAATAAGGACACAACATTGTTGTGTCCTTACTTCGTCTTCATTTAACCGAATCTGACATCAATATGATGCAAAAAACGCTAGTCCTATTTGGCATCAGGCGGCATCAGCACCTTGTCAATTACGTGAATAACGCCGTTGCTAGCTTTGATATCAGCTTTCACAACATTAGCGCCGCTGACAGTAACTTTGCCTGTGCTAACTGCCACCTTCAGGGCGCTGCCTTCCACACTTTGAACATCGCCGGATTTCAGGCTAGTAGATACAACCGAACCAGGAACAACGTGGTAAGTTAAAATCTTTGTAAGTAGGGCTTTGTTTTCCGGTTTGAGCAAATTCTCCACAGTTCCTTCTGGCAAAGCAGCAAATGCCGCATCAGTCGGAGCAAAAACAGTGAAAGGGCCTTTTCCTTGTAAAGTTGTCACCAAACCTGCAGCTCCTAAAGCCTTCGTCAATGTCTCGAATTGAGCGTCGCCAGATGCAATAGCGACAATATCCTTAGCCTGAGCCATTGGTGCCGGTGAAGCAGCGGTTTTCACATTTCCTGCAACTTGTTGAGTTTGAGTTGCATTAGCAATATTAGTGTTGGAGGTGATGTGAGCCCACGCCGGGAAACCAATCAATGCGCTAGCGCCGATTACTCCTGCGAAACCTGTGAGTTTTTTCATCCAGCTAGGTAAATTTTGATTTTTCATTTCGCTTGCATTTCCTTATGAGATAAAACCGTGAACATGAATTGTTATGTTAGCCAAATCTCGACAAAAGGCAAGGTTGCCAGAGGCTAAGGTAGAGAGAAAATTCTCTTGCATCCCCGATCGACCAAAACTTCCTTAATATAACGCAACCTAAGAAATCTGGCATCAACCGCTAAATCTGTAACTCAAAATCTCAATCACCGAACCCGTTTGGGGTAAGTCAGCAGATTTGAGCGAAATCGTGTCATTATTCAATCGGCGCACCGGCGTACCATCCATCAGCGCCAAGAATTCATCTAGCGGCACCAAATCGCACGCAGCAGCATCGGCGGCTTGGGTTTTGAAATGTGTCGGAATCACCATCTTTGGTTTGAGAAGTTGCAAAGTTTGCTTCGCTTCCGCCGGAGTGTAAGCTTTGGGCCCGCCGCCTACGGGAATCAGCACTACATCGGGCCGCCCGATCAAGATTTGTTCTTCAATGCCGATCGGGCCAGCAACTCCACCCAAGTGTAAAATCTTAACGCCCGCTTGCTGCCACAGCCAAGCCACATTGACCCCAAATCGCCTTCCTCCCTCACGGTCTTTTTGGGTCCGAATCCCTTGAATCCGCAGCCCGTTAGACCTGTAAGCCCCCGGTTCGTACAAAAGGCCGGGATTGCCCGCAAATCCGTCGATCGCCCCTTCATCGAGCAATCGGCTGCTAATCAGAATCAAATCTGTGGGTACTTTAGGAGAACGATAGCCTGCGGTACAGCCCAGGGGGCGAAAAGGATTCACCAGCACCCTCGCACCGCCTCCGGCGAACAAGAAGCAAGTGTGGCCCAACCACTGAATCGACAAAGAATCAGCAGTTTGAGCTTGATAGCTTTCCCATCCAGATGGTAAACCAGTGAAGAAAGCTGCTAGCAAACCCGTCTGTGCGTAACGTATTAATTGTCGCCGTTTCATCTTGTGATTGCGGTTGTCGGGTGTTGGTCGTCTGTTGTTATACCACAAAACACCGCCAGTCGATTTTAGATTTTAGATTTTAGATTTTAGATTTACTTGCAGCATTGAATCTGGAATCTCGAACATGAGTCTAAAATTTGGGGTTCACCACGACAGGAGTGGGGGGCTTGTATCCTTTTTGAGGCGGTTCAGGTGCGAAAATGTGTACCCTACTCTCACCGTAAGGTGCTATAAGAGCGAACCCTACAAATTCATAGAAATTCAACTAAGGAATGAGAATTAAATAACTTCCACTCTTGAAAGTGGGATGGGCGTCCCGCCCGTCCAAAAAGGACGGGCGGGAC
>NZ_JAUBUC010000034.1:0-68840 GCF_036705285.1 Microcoleus sp. B4-C1
TCCAAAAAAGACGGGCGGGACGCCCATCCCACAATAACTATTAAAATTGTAAGTTATTTAATTCGCGATCCTTAAACGCTCTCAAACACATTGTCGAGATGGGAAATCCGGTTAATATCATGTCCGCTCGATTGACCCTAATATCCCGGTCGGGCGGGTTTTTGAGATTGTTAATTATTGGCAGATATTGTTTGTGAACCCGCCCCTACCTGATTTCTGGTAATCGACCGGACATAATATAATTGCTAATCTTAAACAAGTTCAAATCAAATCAAATTTAATTTGTTCTCACTGTCAAAACTTGTGGAGGCGACGCATCGGGCGGATAAATAAAATCTACTTGTACAAGTCGCTTTTCTCCCGATTTCATCTCTAATTTTACCAAAGGTTCCCCCTGCTGTCCCCGCCGCTGCACTAAATGCACGTACCGAGTTTGAGGCACTTTATTGTCATCAGTATACCGCACTCTGACCGTCCCCCTAAAAAAAGTTTGAGGTGCCGGAGGTTCTAAAAAACTAAGTCCTCCTGAAGTTAATTTGTCTGTCTTAATTGGAGTTTGAATTGCGACAGTTACAGTTTGATTGTTGCTGGTAGAATTGTACAGCGGCAAGCTGAGACTGTATTGAATTCCGTAATTGCCGTGGGCGCGGTATGCTGTATCTGGGTAGCGGACTAACATTCTCGCACTTTGCACTTGATTTGTGCCCAGCATTCCGCGCGGGAGGCTGCTTAATGGGTAGGAAAATGCTGTTCCGGGTTGGGGAATTGCTAGGCTTGAGGTGGCGGGGTTGTCTGAGAGAAGTGCTCGCCATTGTGAACCTAATGCTACACCGGCAACTCGGCCGTAAATTATTTGACCTTCGGTGATTTCGGGCGGTGTGGGAGTTCGATCGCGCGGCCCGGCTATATTACCATTGTCTAATAAGTTTTGCCATTCTGTTAAATTGGGCGATCGCTCGTTTCCCTGTCCGTTTTCCTCTGGGTCAACTCGGGCAAACATCGCCAGACTGGCAACATAGACTATACCATCGCTCCGCAACCGCATCAAGGTCGATCGACCGTTTAGCGGCGGTACCAATTCCCGCACCGGTATCGGATGATTCATCAAAAGTTGGCTTTTTCCCGGTGGAATAATTAACTGCGGCTCAAAGTCAGACTGTCTCCTTCCTCTGAGAATATCATTCACAGCGCGGCTTCCTGGCCCCGCGTAAATATTGCTGTTTGAATTATCGACTTGCGGCGGTAATTCAATAAAAGGTGCATCGGGTTGACTGAGATAACTCGCAGCTTGCAATATATCTAATGTTACAGGTTTATTGCCCGGATTATAAACAATTACTCCTTGATACAATGTTCGCAAATCTTCGGGCGAAGGTGCGCGGGCTATGTGGTGGGCAAATATGTCGAAACGTCCTTGAAACGGAAAGTTTAAATGTGCCGCCGGAAATCTTTTACTATCTGGGGGAAATGTCGAAAGCAAAATTCCTTCTTGCAGCACTAATTCGGGACTGTTGCTGTTAAATACTGGTATGTTGTCTAACTGTCCGGGGAGTGGTCGCACTTCTTGGATTTGGACGATTTCTTGAGGTGCGGGAGGGGTTTGGGCTAAGGGGATGATTGATAGAATTGGTAGCATTTTTGAGATGAGTTTTTTTTACCGCAGAGGGCGCAGAGGGCGCAGAGGAAGAGAGGGAAGAGAAGAGGATGTGAATATTTGTGTCAGGGGGGGTTTGTACGGAGATTTTGCTCGATTCTAGCAGAGATTGGGATTTTTACCGCGCCCACTGTTGTAATATGTATTTGTAAAATTTGGCTGTGTCTACTTTATCCATTGCTTGAATTTTTCGTCCTCCTATTTTAACTTTTGTGCGTCCTTGGCTGATGCCTTCGGTCACAATTTCTGTTTCCCATTCTCGCAGTTGGTAATATTCGGGATGCGCTAAATAAGCGGTTGCCAAAATGTCCCAAAAATAGTAATCTTGAGATATTGCTAGGGCATAACACTGTCCTGCTAAGTCGGAAATTGGATATTTGCGCTGTTTTGCTAAGAGATTGGAAAATTCAACAGTCAGCGGTACATTATTAGTGATGTCTAAAGGACACATGACAACGGGAATTTGGGTTTGCCAAATTCTCTCGATTGCTATCGGGTCCCAGTAAGCATTCCATTCCGCCGACATATCTTGTCCGGGTTCCATATCTTTGCTAACATTGCCGGTAACATTGAGTGCGCCTCCCATCCAGACAATTTCTTGAATTTTGCTTTCAATTTCTGGCGCGATATCTAAAGCTTGCGCTACTGTTGTTAACGGCCCCGTTACCATTAATGTGACTGGTGTGGCCGCATCCCGCAAAACTCGCACCATAAAGTTTTGTCCGGGTTCTGATATTAACGGCGTGTCAATGGTTCCTTTTTCATTTAGAATGGGAAGTCGATCGACTGCAAAGGAATCTCGCCGAAATAACACCGGAAATGGATTCAGCCCCCGCACCGTACTCGCCGCCACCGGAACCTCTGAACGCCCCATCAAATCGAGGATTTTGCGCGTTGCACTCACGGCCGGTTGAATGTAGCAGTCCGCAGGAGTTACAATTACTCCCAGAGTTTCGACTTCCTCCATTGTCATCAGCAACACGACTGAGAGATAGTCGTCAACTGCACCGTCGTGATCCATTATTACGAGTTTTTTAGACATTTTGCTTCCCGGTAACTGAATTAGTGTAAAGTACAAATATTAATTTTTTTGTGCGAGAAACACAACTGCCTCAACTATATGAATACAGTATCACCTTACGGCTCTTGGAAATCACCTATTTCTTCCGATTTAATTGTTTCTGGAACTGTCGGACTGGGACAAATTGCTATTGACGGCGATGATATTTACTGGGTGGAGGGAAGACCTTCGGAAGCGGGAAGAAGCGTCCTCGTGCGGCGCACTCCTGACGGTACAATCAACGACGTGACACCGCCTCCTTTTAATGTTCGCACTCGCGTTAACGAATACGGTGGCGCTGCTTTTGCAGTTGCTGGCGGTGTTGTCTATTTCTCTCATTTTGCTGACCAACGTATTTATTCTCAAACATTAGATTCTCAACCCGAACCTCTGACTCCTGCTGCTAATTGTCGCTATGCAGATGCGATAGTTGACAAGCAACGAAATCGCCTGATTTGCGTGCGCGAAGACCATGCGGGTGAGGGGGAACCTGTCAATACTATTGTTAGCATTAATTTAGATAACGGCGAAGATATTCAAATCTTAACTCAGGGCAAGGATTTTTATGCTTCCCCTCGTTTAAGTCCAGACAATTCTCTACTTTCCTGGATTTGTTGGAACCATCCAAATATGCCGTGGGATGGCACAGAATTGTGGGTAGCAGAAATTAAGGCTGACGGTTCTTTAGGTGAAAAATACTTAGTTGCTGGCGGGGTTGATGAGTCGATTTTTCAACCGGAATGGTCGCCCGATGGAGTTTTGTATTTTGTTTCTGACAAGTCGAACTGGTGGAATTTCTACCGCTGGCCATCTAGAACCCCCCTCAATCCCCCCTTGGTAAGGGGGGAAGCAGAGATAGAAACCAGCTTGTGCGAAATGGCGGCTGAATTCGGACTTCCTCAGTGGGTTTTTGGAATGTCTACTTATGCTGTTGTCTCGGAAAGCAAAATTATTTGCACCTACACTCAGCAAGGCAAGTGGTATTTAGCTAGTCTCGATTTAACGACAAAGCAGTTGACAACTATTGAAACGCCTTACACTGATATTTCCTCGGTCAAAGCGCGGGGAGAAACTGTGGTTTTTCTGGCAGGTTCGCCGACTGAATCTACTGCTATTGTACAACTGAATTTAGCAACAAGTCAACTAGAAATTCTGCGAAAATCGAGCGATTTAAGCATCAACTCTGGTTATCTTTCTGTACCGGAACCTATCGAATTTCCCACGGAAAACAATTTGACTGCTTTCGGTTTCTTCTATCCCCCGAAAAATCAAGATTTTGCAGCACCGGCGGGTGAAAAACCGCCGTTAGTTGTGAAAAGTCACGGCGGCCCAACTGCTGCTACTTCTAGTAGCATGAATTTGAAAATTCAATATTGGACGAGTCGTGGTTTTGCCGTGCTTGATGTTAATTACGGCGGCAGCACTGGTTACGGCAGAGAATACAGAAAAAGACTGCAAGATAGTTGGGGAATTGTCGATGTTGACGACTGCGCTAACGGTGCTAAATATTTAGCTCAAAAAGGTTTAGTTGATGGCGAAAGAATGGCGATCGCCGGAGGCAGTGCAGGGGGGTACACTACGTTGTGCGCTCTTACTTTCCGCGATGTGTTTAAGGCCGGTGCGAGCTATTATGGAGTTAGCGATTTGGAAGCTTTGGCAACGGATACTCACAAGTTTGAAGCGCGCTATCTGGATGGATTAATCGGGCCTTATCCTGAAAGAAAAGATTTGTATGTGGCTCGTTCGCCGATTCATTCCGCCGAACGTTTATCTTGTCCAGTTATCTTTTTTCAAGGATTAGAAGATAAAGTGGTTCCGCCTAATCAAGCGGAAATGATGGTAGAGATATTGAAAGCTAAAGGTTTGCCGGTTGCTTATGTTGCTTATGAAGGGGAACAGCACGGTTTTCGCCGCGCTGAAAATATCAAAAGAACTCTGGACGGCGAATTCTATTTCTATTCGCGGGTGTTTAAGTTTGAGTTAGCTGAACCTGTGGAGGAAGTGGTGATTTTCAATCTTTAGAAAACATAAAGTTTGCAGTTGCTGGGTGTTCCCTAAAACGCACCTGCAAGCTTTATCATAATTCGCCAATTTTAAATGTGATTTCCTTCACAAATTTTGCGGTTTATTGTCACAAATTTTGCGGTTTATTGTCACACATTTAAAGGCAATACAGCTATAAATTTTTATAGTGCGATCGCCTTTTGTTGTTGCAGAAACGCCCGATCGCGCGATCGTCGAGTAGAGAGTCAATTACTATGCAAACTCCTGTCCACCTGATTCCATCTGCTTTGGGCGAGCTGTTTGCCGAAGTGAATCAAAATGGCTACATTACTCTAGCGGATAGGTACGGTTTGATGGCTGCTATTTTTGATGAAACTTTGACTGAGGAAGACAAACGCTCGATCGATCGCCTGCTGCGCTCTGTGTGCCGGGGAAAGATAAAATTAGTTAACGAACTGTCTACGATCAGATAAGTGCCGATAATTTTATTTGACGAGAATTTTTAAAATTCTCCACAATCAAAAAAAGTCCTAATTGTCTCATAATTAGGACTTCGAGGGAGGAAACTATTTTTAATTTTTCATCAACTTAGGACTAAGGCAAAAAAAGTTTGGCGCGCGAATTATAGCGGTAGGGTGCGCTGCACCTTACATATTAGATTCTGGCCCAACAAGTGAACAAGTTTAACGTGCAGGTATAGTTGTCGCCAACTGTAACTTGCTCAAACTTTCTTCAGGCTGAACATCCATGTGATAGCTGAGTGCCGAAGGAATCCCGAGTACGCAGCACGGAAAATTATTGCCTAGTTCCCTAACCAGCCGATGGTTGCCAGAACCACAGCCCAAGAACAGTAAATTTGCTGATTCTAATTCAACCACATTTCTCAGTTCTGTAGCAACCCGCCCGATGCGTAAATGAGCTTTGAATAAACCGCGCCATTCCTCAGCCAAACAGCGCGCTTGCCACAGCAACTTATCTGCTACCTCGTACTCATTATTTTGACCATAAATTGCTTGGAAATAATGCGGATCGATCCAAGTGTTTTGCTGGGATACCGATGGGATTTCGGTTGGTAAAGCGAGTGCAGGTGCTGCACAATTAAGGGCGAATGTTCCCTCTAAATCAGACACTTTCTGCTGTGCCGCCAAGGCATTTGCTACAGCAAGTTTGCAACTATCTTCGCCGTAACTTTTGGGCGATTCGTCGATCACGTAGACAACTTGAACCGTGACTTCTTTAGTTGTTACTAAACGAGTTTGATGCGCCATCCAAAGGGTAATATCCAGAGCTATTTGACTTTGGGGAGAACTGTTGTAACCGACAATAAAATTGATAGTTTTTGGCTGTTGTGGAGATTTGGATTTCTTAGAAATGGGTACTTTTGGCTCCGGCAGCAACACCATTTCTTCTGCTAAATTTTGGTATCCCAATGCACTTTCAAAACGCGCTAACATTGTTTTGAGATTCACAGGCTTGACCTCTATTAAGTGAATTGTTTTCTCTGTTCGTCGGGCGTTATTCGTCTTGGGTAAAGTAGCGATCGAGAAAATTCAAAGCATAGTTGCGGAGTTCGTAATACTCCTGGGATTCCCGCAACTCTTGGCGATCGCGCGGGCGCGCAAACGGCACTGACAAAATTTCACCTATCGTCGCAGCCGGGCCATTTGTCATCAGCACAATGCGATCGGACATATAGATAGCTTCATCCACATCGTGAGTAATCATCATTGCAGCTTGTCTGTGATTTTCCCAGATGTCCAGCACCTGTTTCTGCAACTTACCGCGAGTCAGAGCATCCAGCGCTCCAAACGGTTCGTCCATTAATAACATTTTCGGTCGAATCGCCAAAGCTCGCGCAATCCCAACCCGCTGTTTCATGCCCCCTGAAATTTCGTCTGGATATTTATCGGCTGCCGATGTTAAGTTTACCATTGCTAGGTGTTCGTTGACAAGACTAATCTTCTCGGAACGGCTAAGACTTTGCAAAACTTCATCAACTGCCAGCCGAATATTTTCCCGCACCGTCAGCCAAGGCAGCAATCCGTAGTGCTGGAATACCATCATGCGATCGGCTCCCGGTTTGCGAATTTCTTTTCCTTCCAGTGTCACCATTCCCCCGCTCTGTTTTTCCAAACCCGCCACTATTTTTAGCAGCGTTGATTTGCCACACCCAGAGTGACCAATTACCGAAATAAATTCGTTTTCTCCAATACTTAAATTGATATTTTCGAGAACGCTAAATTCTGTACCGTCACCATTTTTATACGACTTGAACAAGTTGTCAATTTCTAGAAATAGACGATCGCTCTTGACGGAATTTTTGGTACTGGTAGAAGTAGAAGGGTATTGGCTCACGGTATTCTCCTAAAAAGTAGTAAAGTGCTAATTGAATTTTCGGGCTATTGCCTAAATCCTAAAATTGGTCAGTCGGTTTCAACTCACATCTTGCACCATTGTCAGCAACAGGCAAGATACCTGTTCCACAAAGAGTGAATTTTCTTGTGGAACAGGCATCTTGCCTGTTCCTAAAATGCTTATTGAGAATGGTGCAAGATATAAGTTTCAACCGACTGTCTTCTATTAGCCAGGGAATTCATTCCCTGGCGGGACATTAGGAAAAGCGCAACATCTCAAACATTAAGACTGAAAAAAAGACTGAGGGCGGTGGGCTCGAATTTCAAAACTATTCAAATAACCCACCGGATCGCTAGGATCAAATGCCTTTTTATCAATGAAAAGTTCCGCAGGTTCCACTTGGTAATCCTCCTGGGGACAATTGATACCTATTTCGGCAACAATCTTGCGGTAAAGGTCGGTTCTCCAAGCTTTTTTAGCTAATTCCTCAGCATTTTTTGGCACTTCTTTAATCTGTCCCCAGCGAGCGGCTTGAGTCATCAACCAAATACTCTGAGACTGCCACATAAATGTTGAATGATTTCCGGGTATTTGAGGCAAATTCTTAGGAATGTCATAGAAAATAGTTGCATCTTCCGATTGTATGGTGCGGTCTTTTTCGTCAAACCCTCCATAGTTGTAGTCGCCAACAATTGCCGGCCGCGTAAATTTGTCGATCGCCCCTTTTTTCGGTTTCGCCCCCGTAAACGATCGCTCAGTCAGCAGCGCCGCTATTTCACTGCGATTTTCCGGCTGGCTGCAATACTGACAAGCTTCCACCATTGCCTTAACCAGCGAGTAATAAGTCTTCGGATTTTCCTCAATGAAAGATTGCATTACTCCCAAAAGGCGATCGGGATGCCCCAGCCAAACTTCCTTGCCTTGCACGAAGGTAAAACCCACTCCCAAATTGCCTTGAATTGCCCGCGTATTCCAAGGTTCTGCCACCATGTAAGCCTGCATCGCGCCAATTCTGATATTAGTTACCATCTGCGGCGGCGGCACAATAATTACCCGAAATTCTTTGAACGGATCGACACCTGCCGCCGCCGATATGTAGCGGACAAAGTATTCGTAAATCGCAGAACTCAGAACCACTGCCCAAACTCTTTTTTCCGGCGGCTGACTGTCAAAAAAGGCTCGAAATTGTTTGCCAAATTCTTCCAAATTGCCGTTGTATTCGTGCCACGGGCGCAAACCGAAATCCCACATAGCTTTGTTCATCGTCATGGCGTTGCCGTGGCGGTGAATTGTCATTGCCGCGCACAGGGGTGCGCGCCGCGCTCCTTCGGCGCCAATTCGGGCGTTTGTGACGGCGCCGGATACGACTGGGGAGGCGTCGAGGCGGCCGAAGATTACGCCGTCGCGGGAGGTTGCCCAGCTTGCTTCGCGGTTGAGTGTGACGTTTAAACCGTATTTGCGGAAAAAGCCTTTTTTCCAGGCGATCGCAAATGGTGCACAATCGTTAACCGGTACGTATCCTACGGTTAAATTTGGTTTTTCTAAGGTTCGGTAATCGACGACCGGCTTTAGGGCTGAGGCTTCTTCTGTGAGTCCTTTTGCCGATAGATCCGCGCTAATTCCACAACTAGATAAAGCCATTCCCGCCGCCGCCGAGCCCATTCCTTGCAAAAACTCGCGGCGCTTCCATTCATTGGAAAACTTGTCACTCATATTTAATTCTCGATGGCTAATAGCTAAATGTCTGTCATCAAAAGCCCTGAGCTTTTAGCTAATGACTAATGACTGATGACTGATGACTGATGACTGATGACTAATGACTAATGACTCTGGATCGATCGATGCGTTACCAATTCCTGAACTTTGTCAACCGCAGCGTCGAGCAAAAGTCCAGTTAAGCCAATTACAAACACCGCTAAAAATACCGAACTCAGATTCAAACGGCTCCACTCATCCCACACAAAAAAGCCAATTCCCACACCGCCTGTCAGCATTTCCACCGCCACAATCACCAGCCAAGCAATTCCCAAACTAATCCGCAAACCTGTAAAAATGTATGGCAAACTCGCCGGCCAAATTATCTTGGTAATCCGCCTCCATCGCGGCATTTCCAACACTCGCGCCACATCCAGATAATCCTTGGAAACGCTAGAAACTCCCAAAGCTGTGTTGATAATTGTCGGCCACAAAGAGGTAATGAATATGACAAAAATTGCAGACGGCTCTGCTAAATTAAAAATCGATAAAGCTATCGGCAGCCACGCTAGCGGCGACACCGGTTTGAAGATTTGAATCAGCGGATTGAGCGCCATCATTGCCGGTTTCGACATCCCGATCAGAAATCCCACGGGAATCGCAACTGCTGCACCCAGGAAAAATCCCACCAATACCCGTCGCAAACTCGCTAGCAGCAGCCAGCCAATGCCTAAATTTCCAGGCCCGCGCTGGTAAAATGGATGCAATATGTAATCTAAATTAGCGATTAACGCCTGATAGGGAGTGGGAATCAAATCGCTGTTGAAGCTGGCAACAATCCACCACAAGCCAAGAATTCCCAAAAAACCGGCAGCAGGCAACAAAACTGCATCTCGGATGACAACGGGTTTTACACGCTTCCACGTTGCAACTCCTGCAACGGCGATCGCAGATAAATTAAGCTGTATGAACATTTCAGTCTCCTTCAGAGTCAGGGCAGGTACAAGAATCTTGAACAATACCAACCTGAGACACTGACGAAGCCAAACTATCTTGTTCAGAAAGTTGGCTTTTCAGTCTCTTCTCAATGCCTGCGAAGTTAGCTGACGGGCTAGGACTGAGAGATGTCCTTCTCCTTAGATTTCAAAATCAAAAACTACACTCAAGTTTGGCAATTTTTAACTTTGCTTTTTAATTCTGTAGAGATTCGCCCCGAAAATTGGTTCCTCCGCTCCAGCCACACGCTTGGTTTGATGGCGCAGTGCTGGATTAGGCTTGACTTTTTAAGCCAATTTAACATAAGGTAGCACGAGCATTTAAGTTTGTCAATATGTCTTTAGGAGTAGCCAGTGGCGATCTGCAAAGCCCAAAAGTTAACAAATTTTTCAAACAGTTAATTATTAAAGTAACCTAGAGAGATAAAATGCGATCGCTGACTTAATTTATATATTAAGAGCCGTCAGGAACCTCAGCCTAAAGGCATGAGGCTTGAAAGAGAAATATAACAAGCCATCCTGACGGGCCTAAGTCTTAACTGACTACGTTTTTTGAGTCACGACACCGGGCGGATGCGAAGCTAGTCCCCTGCTCTGTCGCTAGTAGTTAAACAACTTTAAGGTCACTCTCGGTAGTGCTGCTAGCCGGCGCAAGCTCAGAAAACCTTGGCGAAGCTAACTTTACCCCAGAAATGGGAGTGTGAGGCAACCATACCTCATCGGAGGGGCAACTATACCCCTCCACCCCGCGAGGGGATTTAAATTAATGTAAAGCCCTGCTAAAAGCACGGGGTTTCTACCCATTTTTCTGATGATAGATTTTAGCCAAGCGCTACAAGATAAAATTGACATAATTGTCCACAACTGGATCGAAGCTGTTCGCTCCGACGACCAAATCGACACCGCCAAGCAACTCACCTACGATTCCGTGCGCGACAGCCTTCCCATCGTACTGCATGCGATCGTAACTATGCTTTCCGAATCAGAAGACAGCGACCTTCGGACAGTCATACAAGAAAGTTTAGACCACGGGACTGTCAGGGCCGGGCAAGGCTACGATGCCAAAGAAATTGCGCGGGAATACCGCTTGCTGCGGAGGGTAATTTTCGATGCTTTAGAGCCAGAATTGCTAAAAGGCTCAGCCGCTGAAGTGAACCGAGCTTATCGCTTAATTGACAGTGCCCTCGACGAAGGAATTGCTGACTGTTTCCAAACCTATACCCAGGCAAGATTCCAAGAACTACAGGAGTTGCAAAACCAATTGCAACTTACAAATCAAGAGCTGACTCGCTTACTTCGCGCCAGTCAAGAGAATCTATCTCACTTAGCTCACGAATTGAAAACCCCCCTCACCTCTATTATTGGCTACTCACAATTGTTTTTGCGCCAAATAAACAATCCTAGAATTCAAGATTCTGCTCCCAATTTGGCACATATTGATAAAGTCCTCAACAACGGCAGACTATTACTTAGATTAATTAACGATACTCTCGAAATCTCGCGGTACGACACGGGACGCCTAAAATTGCAGCTAACTGCTACAAATGTGCGATCGGCGATCGGCACTGTTGTCGAAATAATCGAGCCTTTGGCCAAAGCAAAAAATTTAGAGATCGCCCTTGAATGCGATCCGGTTCTCGATCAAGTTATAACAGATTACTTGCGCTTGCAGCAAATTATCACCAACTTGACGAGCAACGCCATTCGCTACACCCAAGCTGGTACTATTACCATAAAAACCGAATTATTGTCAGACAAACATTGGAGTCTCTGCATCACCGATACAGGAATTGGCATTGCTTCAGAAGACTGCGATCGGATTTTTATGCCCTATTTTCGGGCCGACAACTCCCAGGGAGCTTACATTCCTGACAGTACCGGCTTAGGGCTAGCAATTGTCGCTCGATTAGTCAACCTCTTGCAAGGTAAAATCGAATTAGTTTCTGAAGTAGGAGTTGGCTCTTCCTTCACTGTAATTTTCCCCTTTGAATTGGAAGGATTTTAGATTCAGGACTGACTTCAACCTCTATATGTAGGCTACGCCCTAAGCACCTTACCCCTTCTTTACTTCTCTAGCAACAAAAGTAATCACTAATGACTAATGACTAATGACTAATGACTAATGACTAATGACTGATGACTTCTTCAAATCAGAAACCGAATCGTTACATAAACAGCCGCAGCCACCAATTGAACCGCCATCACAGGCAGCCCGTAACGCATAAAAGTTTGAAAAGAAATCCGGCGCCCGTGCAGTTCAGAAATTCCCGCCGCCACTATATTAGAAGAAGCTCCTACCAAAGTGCCATTTCCGCCTAAAGTTGCTCCGTACATCATCGCATAAAACAGTGGCAGCACAGCAGGTGGAAACTGCCCTGCAAAATCGGGAGCCAGCACCTCTGGCGGTGCGAGTCCGATATTGACAACATACTGTTTTAGCAGTGGCACCATGGCCACTACCAGCGGAATATTTGGCACCACGCTCGACATCAAACCCACAAAAAATAACAAAACTAAAGAACCCAGAAAAATATTCTTACCTAAAATCACTGCTAATATTCCAGATATATTGCCGATAACTCCAGTTTTTTCCAAACCGCCAATCAGCACAAAGATAGACATAAAAAATAGCAGCGTGCTCCAATCTAAATCCCGCAAAATATTATTAACAGAATCAATTTTGGAATGGTGAGCTAAAAGCATTGCCAAAGCAGCCCCCAACAAAGCAACCGCTGCCGGTGAAATAGGCACGGGCAGAGAGTCTCCTATGACAAAAAATGTCAGCACAAAAGCTATAATTAAGCTGCCCACTGCTAAGACTCGCGGGTGATTGATTTTTGGGTGCGGCAAATGTTCCAAATCGTCTAATTTTTTGTTCCAAATGTCTCGGAACATCCAAGGCAACATAACTAATATAACTGCTAATGCGATCGCCCCTCCCCAACTTAACTTTACCAGGTAATCTGCAAAGCTCATGTTAATAGCATCGCCGACAATGAATGTCGCCGGATCGCCTACGATTGTCAGCAGTCCCGAACTGTTAGCCACAAATACCATTAAAATCAGTAACGGCACAAAATCTACACCGACTTCTTCTGCCATTGGCGGAATTAATGGTGCTAGCAGCATGACTGTCGTGGCATTGGGCAAAACTGCACAAAGTGGCGTAGTAATCGCGACAATGCCCAGCAATAAATTTTTGCCTTTGCCTTTAGCCAAAATAACTATTTGAGTTGCCAAATATTCAAATACTTTGGTAGGCTCAAAGGCTCTCACCATTACCATGACTCCGAAAAATAAGCCCAGTGTTGCGTGACTCCGACTGATATATTCGATCGCGTTGTTTAACGTCATCACATGGGTAAAAACCAGAATCACCGCTCCCAGAAATGCCGCTACTGTGAGGTGTATCCATTCTGTAATTATTAAGAAAACTACACATATAAATGTTGTTGCAGCAATCACAGCTTGTACGTTTTCCATTTATTCCCCTAAAAAATTTAAAACTTAAAATTAAAAACTATTAGTGTGAGGCAATCTACTACTTTATGGCTCTTCTGTCAATAGGTTGAAGGGCTGATTATTGTAGAAACAAGCTGGGATCGACCCCTAGAGAGAGTTCCGGCACTGGGAAAAAATCACCTCAAAACTACTTCTTTTGGCAGGGTCGCGATCGCCCGAAGTTTGGTATGGCAATCTGGCGATCGCTCCACTACAATGAAGCATGGGCAATCTCTGCCAAACTCAACCCCCACGCCGACATCATGGACTACAGCCAAGTGCTCGCCGACAAAACCGATACTATCGTCAAAAACTGGATTGAAGCAGTTCGTCAGGATCGGAAAATTGAAACCGCTGATGGCTTACCGCACTCAGCAATCGAAAATCACATACCTCACCTGCTGGCGGCGATGGCCACAGTGCTTTCCCAATATCAACACAGCGAAATAAAAGTAATAATTGAAGCCAGTTTAGATCACGGATTTCTCAGAGCAGAACAAGGCTACGACGCTGCAGAAGTAGCGCGGGAATACCACTTATTGCGTCAAGTAATATTCTCGCAGTTAGAATCAGAATTGCTAGCAGGAACCACCGCCGACGTATTCAGAGCTGTTAGGCTCATAGATGCCGTAGTAGACGAAGCAATTGCCCAGTGTTTCAATAGCTACGTTGCTCAGAGGCTGCAGGAACTTCAACAAATCCAAACTCAGTTAAAACTCACCAATCAAGAACTCTCTCGCCTCGTCAGCGTCAATCAAGAAAACGTCTACCATTTGGCTCACGAACTCAAAACTCCTCTCAACTCAATTATTGGTTATTCCGAATTATTCCTGCGAAAAGAAAGATGGCAATCTGAAGTCAAAGATACCCTCCCCGGCATCGAACACATCGAGCGAGTATTGCGTAACGGCAGACAGTTGCTCCGCATGATTAATGACACACTAGAACTTTCTCGCGCCGATGCCGGAAAAATTAAACTTAACCTGCAGCGAACTAATGTACGATCGGTAATTAACACCGTAGTAGAAATGATGCAGCCCATTGCTGATGCTAAAGGACTAAAGCTCGCTGTTACCAGCGACGGCGGCCCAACACAAGTAATCTCCGACTCTGGGCGGCTGCAACAAATTCTGATCAACCTGCTGAGCAATGCCATTCGCTATACAGAATCTGGTAGCATCGAATTAAGTTGCCGCCATGCTGGAGAAGGAAATTGGGCGATCGCAATTACAGATACCGGCATTGGCATCGCCCCCGAAGATACAAACCGTATCTTTGACCCCTTCTTTCAAGCAGGAGAAGCAGGCAAACAGCTCTTTCCTACCGACAGCACCGGTCTGGGATTAGCGATAGTATCGAGGCTCGTCACGCTGCTGCAAGGCAAAATCGAGTTAGTATCAGAAATAGGAGTCGGCTCAACTTTTACCGTGATTCTGCCGCAAGAAGTTAAAATACTCCAAGAAGTAAGCTAAACATTAAGTTCAAATTTTTACATCCGAAAATCCTATGCCCGCAGCCAACCTTAGCCCTTCCACCACCGCCTTTCCCCTCACCGCCGTAGTCGGGCAAGAAGCAATCAAATTAGCCCTGCTGTTAGCAGCAGTCGATCCCGGATTGGGAGGAGTTGCGATCGCAGGCCGTCGCGGTACAGCAAAATCAGTAATGGCCCGCGCCTTGCACTCCTTACTGCCACCCATTGAAATTGTTAAAGATTCTTTTTGCAACGCCGAACCTCATGAAATTATTGCAGAACAGGCATCAGGCTTGTTACCAGAAAATGGCGGGCAAGATGGCCACACCACCGATACTAATTCCCCAAATACAGAAATAATTCCCACACCCTTCATTCAAATTCCTTTGGGTGTCACCGAAGACAGACTCTTAGGTTCAGTCGATGTCGAACAATCAGTGAAATTCGGCCAAACCGTATTTCAACCCGGACTCTTAGCCCAAGCAAATCGAGGCGTACTTTATGTTGACGAAATCAACCTCCTCGACGACAACATTTCCAACCAATTGCTAACAGTATTAACCGAAGGGCGCAACCAAATAGAGCGCGAAGGCATTAGCTTCCAACACCCCTGCAAACCTCTATTTATCGCCACCTACAACCCCGAAGAAGGGCCACTGAGAGAACATTTGCTCGATCGCATCGCGATCGTACTTTCAGCCGACGCAGCACTCGAACTACAAGAAAGAGTCTATGCAGTAGAACAAGCTTTATCCTACTCCAGCTCCCCCCAAGACTTTCTCAATCAATACAGCGAAGACACCGACAACCTCAAAACCCAAATCATCCTAGCCAGAGAATGGCTCAAAGATGTCAGCATTAAACGCGAACAAATTGCCTACCTAGTAGAAGAAGCCATCCGGGGTGGCGTTCAAGGACACCGCGCCGAAATATTCGCAGTCCGCGTCGCCAAAGCCGCCGCCGCCATCGAAGGACGCACAGAAGTTAACGCCGAAGACCTGCGCCGCGCCGTAGAATTAGTCATCGTACCCCGCGCCACCATCATCCAAACTCCCCCAGACGACGAAAACTCTCCTCCTCCTCCCCCCCCACCGCCTCCCCAAAAGCAGTCAGAACAAGAACAAGACGAACCAGAAAACGAGCAAGAAGACGAAGAAGACCAAGAGGATGAAGACAACCCGGAACCTGAAGAAGAACCAGAAAAAGATACCATTCCCGAAGAATTTCTCTTCGACCCCGAAGGAGTAATTCTCGACCCCAGCGTGCTTTTATTCGCCCAACAATCCGCCAACAAACAAGGCAAATCCGGCAGCCGCAGCACCATTTTCTCCGAAGATAGAGGCCGTTACGTCAAGCCAGTATTGCCCAAAGGCCCCGTCCGCCGCATCGCCGTTGACGCCACCCTCAGAGCCGCCGCACCTTACCAAAAAGCCCGTCGCGACAGGAATTCTAACCCCCCCCAACCCCCCCTTAGTAAGGGGGGGCAAGAGGCGAGTCAACCCCCCCGAAGCTTGGGGGGGCAACAGGCGAGCCAACCCCCCCTTAGTAAGGGGGGTCAAGGGGGGGTTCAGCGCAGTGTATTTGTGGAACAGGGAGACATTCGGGCGAAGCGCTTGGCCAGAAAAGCTGGAGCTTTAGTCGTCTTTGTCGTCGATGCATCCGGTTCGATGGCCCTCAACCGGATGCAGTCGGCCAAAGGTGCAGTCATGCAGCTACTGACAGAAGCTTATCAAAGCCGTGACCAAGTTGCTCTGATTCCCTTTCGCGGAGAACAAGCAGAAGTGCTGCTACCGCCGACTCGCTCGATAGCCTTGGCCCGCAAGCGTTTGGAACGTTTGCCCTGTGGCGGCGGTTCCCCCCTGGCCCACGGTTTGACTCAAGCCGTGCGCGTCGGAGTCAACGCGCGTCAGTCTGGAGATATCGGTCAAGTTGCGATTGTCGCCATTACTGACGGACGCGGTAATATTCCTTTGGCTCGTTCTTTGGGGGAACCGATTGTAGATGGAGAAAAGCCTGATATTAAGAAAGAATTGTTAGAAATTGCTGCCAAAATTCGCGGTTTGGGAATGCAGTTGCTGGTGATTGATACCGAGAGCAAGTTTATTTCGACTGGCTTTGCGAAGGAATTGGCCAAGACTTCTGGAGGGAAATACTATCACTTGCCGAAAGCTACCGAACAGTCGATCGCAGCTATGACTAAAAATGCTCTGCGCGACGCGATCCGCTAAAATCCTGATATCCTGATTTATCTGCGATTATCCGCGTGTATCTGCGGTTAAAAATCCAAAAATTAGACTTTTGGCTAAAAGTCTAATTTTTAACTCTCACTTTCCGGCGAGTCAGCGCCAGCGAACCCGCAACTAAACCCAACCCTACCACCGCCGAAGGCTCAGGAATTCTTGCCGGGAGAGGCTCCGGCTTTGCCGGCCCCCGGCTCGGTATTCCAGAATTTGCTTGGGTGAATTGCTCGGTATTTTTAGCCAGCAGCAAATTTTCTGAACCCTGCCCAGAAGTAGCGGTATAAACGGCTCGGACATTAGCTGCAACGGCAGGTTGACCGCCGGAAATAACGGCGGCAGCCAATAAAATTCCGGCTGTAGGTGGCAATAATTTGCGCTCAAAAAATGTGGGCATTGGACATTACCTATTTAGCAGTTTTTCGATAGAACTCGATCTATTCATTAATTTTCTGGGTATCCTCTGTCTGAGCTACCTTAGTAATTAACGGAAGCGATTTTTGATTGGCGATTTTACATTATTGAAGTTTCTGGTCTCTAGTTTAAACTAAGTCGCCCATCAAAAGCCTAAAATTAACTGTGATCCCTGCCTCTAGCATATACTCCTTAATCCGCAATCGTAAATCCCCCATCCCAAATTGATTTACATCCGCTATTTGCGATTTTATCGACTTTAAGGTAGCCCTTGACCGCAGATAGCGCCGACCTCTTAAACTCAATTATAGCTTAGCCACGACGCGCAACGGTGCGAGAGGGCGACACGGCACAGACCTGTACGCAGTCGATTATAAACAATCGATCCCTGCGTTGGAGTGATTTCACCCCCGTTCTTTATCAAATCTTTAAACTCTTTGAGGTTTTGCAAACAAAGTGTAAAGCTGTCAAAATGATAGATAGCAATTCTCAGCCAAAATTAGGTAAATCCTCGTGAGTAACACTAGCAATTTCCGCGAAGCCGTGCGCGAGGCCAAAAACCACGCGCTGGTAGGCCCCAACGTCATCTCCAACGCTCTCCCCTTCGTGGGCGGCGGACTTGTTTTAACTGCTGTCGGCACCTACGGTGGCCTCGGAGTGATTCGTAACTATCCTGGGATCTTCTTTCCCACGTTCATCGCCGCGATCGTCCTACAATTAATTCTGTTCTTTGTCGCCCGCGGCGCAGCCGAACAAAATAACAAAAATACCGCTTTGCCTCTGCTGGCAACCTACAGCTTGCTTACAGGCTACACCCTCAGCGGATTGGTGTCTATAGCCCTCAGAAGCGAAGGCGTCGGCATCGCCGGTATTGGTTTTGCCGCCCTCGGCTGTGGCATTACTTTTATCGCCGCCCGCCAAATTGGCTCCAACCTTTCTGAACAAGACGGCATGGCCCTCACCAAAACTATCAGTTTAGGTGTGATTGCTTTGTTAGTCGTCGTTGGCGGTCAGTTTCTGCTATCTCTATTTGGCGTCTACACCCCAACCTGGTTGGAAATTGGCATTTCTGGCATCGGCGTGTTTATATTTGCCGGCGCTGCGATCGTCGATTTTTACATATTACCCCGCAGCTACCGCGACGATCAGTATTTGCCCGCTGCTCTGTCGATGTACTTGACCTACGTCAACTTGTTCATTTTCATTCTGCGCCTGCTGATTGCTCTCAACGGCCGGGATTAATTGAAACTTTAGCTTAAAAAAACCGCGGCTCGATGTCGATCGAGCTGCGGTTTTTGATTAAGATTTGAAATCAAGATAGTCGTCATCGCCGCCTCGGTCTTTATACAAAAAACTTATATCATGTTCACAGCCTGCAGGCATAAGGTATAATTTTAATTTTTAATCACTCAATCACACCTCTTGTTATCTAATTGTGTCGATCGCGATTTCAATATTAATCACAAATTAATTGGAGAAAACTCATGTACTTAAAATATGAAGATATCAGGAGAGTCAGCGTAGAAATTACCTCCAGGTGCAATGCAGCTTGTCCCCAGTGTCCCCGCACCGGCAACCCGATTTTGCCGGGGGCAGAATTAAAGATGGAGGATATTGAGAGAATTTTCCCACAAGAGTTTTGCTCTCAGTTGGATTTGGTGTATATGTGCGGCAACTACGGCGATGCTATGACTAGCAATACCACAATTCCGGCGATCGAATATTGGCATCGCATGGGAGTTCCTCAAATCGGGCTTTATACTAATGGTAGCGGACGCAATCCAGACTGGTGGCAAGCCCTGGCAAAGGCGATGACAGGAGAAAACGACAGCGTAACTTTTAGTATCGACGGCTTGGCAGATACTAACAGCATTTACCGCAAAAATACCAACTGGGATAGAATAATGCAGTCGGTTAATGCCTTCATCCAAGCTGGCGGAAAAGCTGTATGGCACTACTTGATATTTGAACACAACCAGCACCAAGTAGAAGCAGCACGGGATTTAGCCCAAAAATTAGGATTTGTCGAGTTTGTACCGAAAGCAACCTCTCGTTTTGTGGCGAAAGAGATTTATGATAAAGAGTCCGCCAATCAACAGCCTCAGAAAGCAGAAAACTCTCAGGTAGACGCTAAGATCGATCGCCCCAACCAACCAGCAACAACTAATGCGTCAGCCCCTCAAAATCAAACACATACAGCGCTTCAGTTCCACCAACAAGCTGAGGACTGTTTGAAACAAGGACTGCTAAGAGAGGCGATCGCAGCCAGCCAACAAGCCCTAAAAAATCAACCTAATTTTGCAGCAGCATGGAAAACTTTAGGCAATGCTGTTCAAGGTTTGGGGAAGATGCAAGCAGCAGCAGACTGTTACGCCAAGGCCCTCAAAATTCAGCCTAATTTTCCAGAAGTTTATGCTAATGTCGGCAGTCTTTATGCTCAACAGCAACAGTGGCAGCCAGCTAGTGCTTATTACCAAAAGGCGATCGAGCTTAAACCCAATTTTGCAGGAGCTTATCGCAATTTGGCTAAAGTGTTGACGCAGTTGGGGCAACCAGAAAAAGCAAATTATGCTTGGTATCAAGCTATAGCAATCGAAACCACTCAAGCACCAGAAGCAACTCCTTCTGTCCCATCAAAGCCAGCCAGCGAAGAACTCCAACCCCCATCCTTGGAACAATATAAAAATCCCCAGGGAGACCAATTTATCCAAGCTGTAGAAAAATTTGGTAGCCTAAACAATTACTACCGAAATGTAGAAATTAGCTGTCAAACTCAAGCTAGCAAAGACATTTTTATCAGTTTTGAAGCGGAACTCTGGCCTTGTTGTTGGGTAAGTCATACTAAATACGCTGTTTATAACCACACTTACAGACCGCAAATGCTGGCTTTAATTGAAAAGTATGGAAATGGCTTTAATTCTCTCAGAACTCAATCAGTGAAAGATGCGATCGCCAGAGATTGGTTTCGCGAAGACCTCACGAAAAGTTTTTCCTGTTCCAAAAGGTTGGACGTATGCGCTCACGAATGCGGTAAAACTTTCAATTCAACAGGTTCGCAGTATATATAGCAATCCTAAATGAATCGTAAATTTTTTACCCCACCCCAACCCTCCCCTTATCAAGGGGTTGGTGTGTACACGGTAGCCTTAGCAAGGGGGGCTGGAGAGGATCTTTCTCAACAGCTACGCGAAGCATTAGCAGCACCGGGGAAAGAGCGAATTCGAGATTTAGTGAAAAATCCCCTGAGATGTTCCCTGCTGTGCGACACTTGGCAGTCGTTGGATGGGGATTTGCCGGATACTAAGGCGAAGCTTTATCAACGATTTGTGACAACTTTGTATCAGTGGAAAAAACCGCGCCTGAATTTGATTCAGCAGCAGGAATTGAATGCTGCTTTGGGGAAATTGGCACTTTCAGGGATGTTAAATGAAACGTCCCGGTTTCAGTTGCGAGAAAGTGTGGGATATCGGGTGATGGGTGCATCGCAGTTTGAGTTAGCTTGTCGTTTGGGTTGGCTGAATTTAGTGGCGAGGGATGCGGAGACGGCGGAGGGGATTTATGCTTTTTACCATCCGACGTTTCAGGAATATTTTGCGGCGTTGGCGGTTGAGGATTGGCACTTTTTCTTGAATCACATTCCTAAGAATCCGCAACATCCTGATGCTAGGTATCGCATTTTTGAGAAGCAGTGGAAAGAGGTTATTTTGCTGTGGTTGGGGCGTGACGATGTAGGGAAGGAGGAGAAGGAAGCGTTTATTAAGGCGTTGGTTAAGTTTAAGGTTGGGTGGGATAAATTTTATGGATATCGGGCATATTTTCTAGCGGCTGCGGGGATTGCTGAGTTTAAAGATTGTAGTCTTGCTGATGAGATTGTGTCGCAGATTGTTATTTGGGGATTTGGTTATTTTAATAAGCAAAAACAGGATTGGCGGACATTTCTCGATCCAATTGTCGAGAGGGCAAGGGAAGTTCTGAAAGAAACAGATCGCCAAAGGGCTATCTCCGCTTTAATCGAGTTGATCCGCAATTCAGGTGATGAATATACCCGGAGGGAAGCGACCAGAAGTTTGGGGGAAATCGGCAAAAATTGCCCAGACACGATCGCCACTTTAGTCGAATTAATCAATACTTCTCAGGATGAAGTTACTCGGTGGCAAGCGGCAGATATCTTGGGTAAAATTGATAAAGATAGCCCAGTAGCGATCTCCGCTTTAGCAGAGTTAATTCACACTTCAGTTGAGAAAAACACCTGGAAGCGATCGGCATATAGCTTGGGGGAAATAGGAAAAGATAGCCCAGAAGCGATCGCCGCTTTAGTCGAACTAATCCGCAATTCAGTTGAGAACGGTTTCTACCCGGTTTTCGGGTGGTCTAACGTACCTACCTGTATAATAGTGGCATATAGCTTAGTGAAAATAGGCAAAAATAATCCAGTGGCGATCGCCGCTTTAGTCGAGTTAATCCGCACTTCAGATAATAAAGTTACTCAAGGGCGAGCGGCAGAAATTTTAGGTAAGATAGACAAAGATAACCCGGTAGCGATCGAAACTTTATTGGATTCAATCCGCAACTACCGTCCTAAAGATAATCGTTATCAAGCGGCAGAAAGATTAGCAACAATCGGCAAAAATAACCCTGTTGCGATCGCTGCTTTAGTCGAGTTAATCAGCACTTCCCGCAATCAAGTTACCCGGTGGCGAGCCGCAGAATGTTTGGGGAAAATAGACAAAGGTAACACAGTAGCGATTTCAGCTTTAGGCGATTTGATCCGCAATTCAAACAATAAAATAACCCAGTCATCAGCAGCAGAAAGTTTAAACAAAATAGGCAAATATAGTCCAGAAGCAATTTCCCTTTTAGTCGGTTTCATCCGCAATTCAGGTGATGAATTTACTCGGCGTTTAGCTGCAGGAAGCTTGGGGGAAATCGGTAAAAATAGCCCAGAAGCAATCTCCGCTTTAGTCGATTTAATCGCTAATTCTCAGAATGAAGAGACTCGACGGCAAGTCGCAGAAAGCTTGGGGAAAATCGGCAAAGATAGCCCAGAAGCAATTTCCGCTTTAGTCGATTTAATCGCTAATTCTCAGAATGAAGAGACTCGACGGCAATCTGCAGAAAGCTTGGGGGAAATCGGCAAAGATAGCCCGGAAGCAATCTCCGCTTTAGTCGATTTAATCGGTAATTCTCAGAATGAAGATACTCGCTGGCGAGCGGCAAATAGCTTAGGGAAAACAGGCACAAATCACCCTGTTGCGGTCGCCGCTTTAGTCGAGTTAATCGGAAATTCTGGAAATTCTAATTATAACAACCAGTATCGAGCGGCAGATAGCTTGCGGGAAATTAGCAAAAATCAGCCAGTTGCAATATTCGGTTTAGTTGAGTTAATCCGCCATTCAGGTGATGAATATACCCGGAGGATAGCGGCATCTATATTAGGGGAAATAGGCACAAATAACTCAGAAACACTCGCCACTTTAGTTGAGTTAATCCGCAACTCACCTGATGCAGATACCCGGTGTGTAGCGGCATATAGCTTAGGGAAGCTAGACAAACATAACTCAGTGGCGATCGCCGCCTTAGTTGAGTTAATCCGCAACTCACGTCCTGAAGATACCGTGTATGACCCAGCAGATTGCTTAGGGAAAATTATGACAGGTAAACATTTCGCTACCGCAGTTTCAGGTTTAAAAAAATGCCTAACTTCCGAAATCTACAAAAATAATTTGGGTCGCAATGAGAAGTGCTACGGAGTCATCTGGGAGTGTGCCGAAAATATGACTTACCCAGAATTTTATCAAGCATGGCACGCTTAACCCACCGCTGGAATTGCCCTTAACAGGTTTTCCGCCAAATCAAGAGGACTTGCCGAATGCGGTACAGAATTGGATGGGAGGGATGGGTTCGCGATCCAGGGGCCGGACACGGCAATGCCGTTTCCCTACAGGTATTACAAAAACGTGCGATCAAAAGCAGATGCGAACCAATCCTTTAACCTACAATACTATTTTTAGAGATGCCATCACCGAGCCTCCCAAAGACTCCCCCAAACCATGCCCAAACCAAAAAAGACCCCCGCCAAAACCTACACTGAAATCAACCTCAGCGATCCTCAATATTACTTCAACCGAGAACAAAGCTGGCTAGAATTCAACAACCGCGTGCTTCACGAAGCTCTCGACCCCCGCACGCCCATCCTAGAAAGGCTCAAATTTCTAGCTATTTTTAGCTCCAACCTAGACGAATATTTTATGGTGCGCGTGGCTGCCCTCAAACAGCAAGTACAAGCAAAAGTCAGCAAATTGACTTCCGACGGCAGCACCCCTCAACAACAGCTAGATGCCCTTAACCAGCGACTTTTGCCAATGGTTTCTCAGCAACACTCTTATTTTGAGCAAACCCTGCGGCCGAAACTAGCAGCAAGCGGCATCTACATTCTTGACTACATTGACCTCAATCAAGAACAGCGGAATTACTTGCATCGCTACTTCAAAGAACAAGTATTTCCCGTACTCACTCCCCTAGCAGTTGACCCCAGCCACCCATTCCCCTACCTTTCCAATCTCAGCCTCAATTTAGCAGTAGTAGTCAGGGACCCCGACACGCGGGAAGAATTATTTGCCCGCGTCAAAGTACCGCAGGTTTTGCCGAGGTTTTTGCCACTACCGGGGGATTTGCAGTGGCAGCAGAGGGGCAAATCTCCGGTTTGGACTGGCGTGCCCCTAGAACAGGTGATTGCCCACAATTTAGAAGCTTTGTTTCCGGGGATGGACATTCAGGAATATCACCCGTTCCGCATTACTCGCAATTCCGATTTGACGGTGGAGGAAGATGAGGCGGAGGATTTGCTGTTGGCAATAGAACAGGAACTCCGCAAGCGCCGATTTGGAGGTTCTGCGGTGCGGATGGAAATTCAAGCGATTATGCCGCCTGCACTGCGAGATATGCTGATGGAGGAGCTGGATCTCGGTGAGCAAGATGTTTACGTCGTAGAGGGGCTGCTAGGCCTCAAGGATTTGATGTCTTTTGTGGGGCTGCCGGTGCCGGAACTGAAAGACCCGCCTTGGACTCCGGTTGTGCCGCCCCGTTTGCGGAACTCGGAATCACCAATGATTTTAGGCAAATTAATGTTGGATGCTGAGGAGGGCGAGGATATTTTCACCGCCATCCGCCAGGGGGATTTGATGCTACACCATCCTTATCACTCGTTTGCGGCGACGGTACAGCGGTTTATTACTGAGGCGGCGCACGATCGCTCTGTGTTAGCGATTAAGATGACTTTATACCGCACTTCGGGAGATTCGCCGATCGTCAGCGCCTTAATTGAAGCAGCAGAAAACGGCAAGCAGGTAGCCGTTTTAGTAGAGCTCAAAGCTAGGTTTGACGAAGAAAATAATATTAATTGGGCTCGCAAGTTAGAACAAGCTGGAGTCCACGTAGTTTACGGTTTGGTGGGGCTCAAAACCCACACCAAAATTGTGATGGTAGTGCGTCGCGAGGACGATTACATCCGCCGCTATGTCCACATCGGCACCGGCAATTACAATCCCAAAACAGCCGGACTCTATACCGATGTGGGTTTGTTGAGTTGTCGCGAGGATTTGGGATCGGATTTGACGGATTTGTTTAATTATTTGACTGGTTATTCGCGGCAGGTATCTTATCGCAAATTGTTGGTGGCACCGGTCAATATGCGCGATCGATTTTTAGCTTTAATCCGCCGCGAGGCAGAATTCTGTCGCTTGCAGGCCGAAGGTGGCACCGGTAGCTGTGGCCGCATTGTCGCTAAAATGAATGCTTTAGTTGACCCTCAAATCATTGTTGCTTTGTACGAAGCTTCCCAAGCGGGAGTGAAAATTGATTTGATTATTCGGGGGATTTGCTGTTTGCGTCCCGGCGTTGAAGGTGTTAGCGAAAATATCAGAGTTATCAGTATTATCGGCCGCTTTTTAGAGCATTCTCGGATGTTTTATTTTTTCAACGGTGGCGACGAAGAGGTGTATATTGGTTCTGCTGACTGGATGCAGCGCAATCTCACCAGACGGGTTGAGGCCATAGTTCAAGTGGAAGACCCGACAATTGCTAAGGAATTGCAAGAAATTTTGGGCGTAATGCTGGCTGACAACCGCCAAGCTTGGGATTTGCAGCCGTCAGGACACTACTCTCAGCGGCGGCCGCCTGCTAATTGCCCGGAGGTGAGCTCTCAGCAAATTTTGATGGACATGGTTTTGAATTAGTTATTAGTCATTAGTCATTAGTCATTAGTTGTCAGTTGTCAGTTGTCAAATTTGCAGTTAGCAGTGTAGGTTCTTGTTAGCTATTAAGCTGTACTGCATTTGATTTTAACTTTTTGGGCGGGCTAGAATCCCACCCCACCAGATTTTTACTAACATGACTATAGCAATCCTTGCATGATTTGTGGGATGGGCTTCTAGCCCGTCCCTCCCAGTTGTGGGATGGGCTTCTAGCCCGTCCCGACTAGAAACCCAAACCACGTTTATAACTGACGAAAGGATTGCTATGTGCAAATTAAAGGCGCGACAGCTTAGCCAACCACTGACAACTAATGACTACTGACTGACAACTAATGACTACTGACTAATGACTACTGACTACTGACTACTTAACTGTTAAAAGTACGCTTGAATTCTTCTAAGAGATCATCAATTTCTTCGATCGCCTGACTCACATCTATTCTCAGGGCTCCCAAGTCCGATCGATCTAACAGCCGCACGAGGGATTCCCGCTTGACTTCGATCTGTGCTACGCGCTCTTTGAGTGTTTGTGCATCCATGGTTTTTTGCCTTTGCTAGTATTAACAAAAATATTTGACATTCCCCCCTGCGAACAGACGGAGATTCTTAATTCACCGACATACCTTTTTGGGCAAATCCTTCACTGTTTTTATATGGTAAGTGATGAACCTGCTCAGGATTTTTTGGTCTGTGTTATAGTTTGATTGTACATCAAAACCTCAGCCAAACTTCAGCCACATTTTAGCGCAAAAAAGGCGGACGTTTGGTATCTGCGGGTTTATTTTTCATCATTCCAGCTAAAAATCGCTTCAGGGCTTTCTCCCGGTTTTTCATAAAAGCAGCCCAAAATCCCGGTTGATATTCATCCATTGTCTTGGCTAGGGCCCAGACATCGATCGCTAAGATATTATAAAGCCTTTCATCTTCACGTTTGAGCGAGTTAATCTGCTCCAGAACCGCCTTGTTTGCTCCAGCAGTTTGTTTGTCTTCGTCTTTAATCATGTCCGAAAAATGGTTGAAAGGGCAAGAGTGTCGATCGCGATCGCCACTCTGTATACTTTGATGATACTGCCGATCTCGATTGCCTTCTGGAACCAACGCCGCGCAATTAACACGGATATTTACCAATGGCGCGCCCGGACGAGTCCGGCTGGATAAGCTTCTGAAGCTAGAGACAAGACTGTGGATGCACACCGCTCCCGCGCTCATCGATGCTAGCAGTTTTTGCAGGTCTTTTGGCAAAAAAACTAAATTTATTCCAGACTTTTTGACAGATAATAATTAAAGTATATTTTTTCTGTCCGACTACTTACCTCACTAATATGTTACGTAAAATTTCTTTAGCAAACCTAGCCTTAGTTGTGGGCGGTATTATAGCAGCAGTCGGGTTCGGAGCCTACTTCACAGACAGACCTACCCTGAACCTAGCCGGTTTTTTTTATGGAATTCCGCTGTTGCTGGGAGGTTTGGCCCTGAAAGCGGCCGAACTCGAACCGGTGGAGTTCACCGAACCGACATCTCCCGAAGTTCTTCTCCTGCGAGAAAGTCAGGCCACAGATACTCAAAACCAAGTCCGCAAAGATATCACCCGATTTCGCTACGGCCAACCCGCGCACTTAGATGATGCTTTGGAGCGCTTGGGCTTAGCCCCGACAGACGAGGAACGGCCCCTCCTGCAAGGGTTGCGGGAAGTTGATGTTGATGGTGCTTATGGGTTAATTTTAGAGTTTTATTCGCCACTACTGCCGATCGACTTATGGGAAGAAAAGCAAGACAAAATAGCTACTTTTTTTGGACCAGGTTTGCGCGCACAAGTGACTCAAAAGGCTGGTGACAAAATTGAATTGGCTCTAATTAAAAATACTCAAGCTTAAAGTATTCTAAAGTTTTGAGTGCAGCAATTTTGCAGCCACCAATTAATAATTAATCCTGCATCGGCTCAGATACTGATTTTAGCGGCAGCGTGAAACCTGTCGCTATCAACAAAAGCTCTATCCGCAATTGAGCGATCGCCCCAATTGGATTTTCTTTAATTAAAATAGTAGTTGAGAAGTTATCGGCAATCTTACAGCAATTTGCGACCAAATTGCTGTATATCAAAACTTAAATAAAAATAGGTTTTTTCGCTCCCCTGAAAGAAACCGGGTTTCAGACTTAAGCAAATTAATGTTTTTAGAGAAACTGCAGGCAAGTTAAGGATAAACAGAGTTAATCAGCCTTAACAAACAAGCGAGAACGAGTAATAAAACGCTCTCCCTCCGGCCCTTCTAGGGAAAAATCGCTGCCTCCTGGCCCCGATGCCACGTCTATAATTAACTGCGTGTGCTGCCAATATTTGTATTGCTGGGCTGCAATATAAAACGGACAACCCCCTATTTCGCCCAGCAATACGTCACCATCACCGATGATCAATTCGCCATCGGGATAGCACATGGGGGAACTACCGTCGCAGCAGCCACCGGATTGGTGAAACATCAATTCTCCGTGTTGAGTTTTGAGATGGTTGATTAATTTTAAAGCGGCTTCTGTTGCGGTGACTTTGGCAGTTTCCATTGCAGTCTCTTTGTGTAGCAATTTTATTTCGTTTTTGAATGAGATTTTTTTTTATAAACCGCAGAGGGCGCAGAGGGCGCAGAGAAGGAGAGGAAAGAGAGAAAGAAGGAGTTCGCGAATCATTGAAGTTTGTCTTTCTTCTTTCTTTCTTCCCAATGACTAAAATCTTAGAAGAAACCTAATGCTTTCGGGCTGTAGCTGACTAACAAATTCTTGGTTTGCTGGTAGTGATCTAACATCATTTTGTGATTTTCGCGGCCGATACCGGATGATTTGTAGCCGCCGAATGCTGCGTGGGCTGGATATAGGTGATAGCAGTTTGTCCACACGCGGCCTGCTTGAACGGCGCGGCCCATGCGGTAGGCGGTGTTGATGTCGCGAGTCCAAACTCCGGCACCTAAACCGTAGAGGGTATCGTTGGCAATTTCTAATGCTTCGGCTTCGTCTTTGAAGGTGGTGACTGCTAATACTGGGCCGAAGATTTCTTCTTGGAAAATTCGCATTTTGTTGTTTCCTTTGAAGACTGTTGGCTGGAAATAATACCCATCTTGCAAGTCGCCGGGTAAGATGTTTCTTTCGCCACCAATCAGGCATTCTGCGCCTTCGGCGTGACCGATTTTGACGTATTCGGCGATTTTTTCCATCTGGTTGATGGAGACTTGGGCACCGAGGGCGGTTGTCGGATCTAAGGGGTTGTCTTGTTTGATTTGGCGGATGCGATCGATCGCCCTTTCCATAAATCGATCGTAGATTGACTCCTGAATTAAGGCGCGGGAGGGACAGGTGCACACTTCTCCTTGATTAAACGCAAACATCACTAATCCTTCGACTGCTTTGTCGAGGAATTCATCGTCTTGGGCGCAGATATCTTCAAAGAAAATGTTGGGGGATTTGCCGCCTAATTCTAGGGTGACGGGGATGACGTTTTGGGAGGCGTATTGCATGATTAGCCTGCCGGTGGTGGTTTCGCCGGTGAAGGCGACTTTGGCGATCCGGGGACTGGTGGCGAGGGTTTTGCCGATTTCGGCGCCTGGCCCGTTAATGACGTTGATTGCGCCGTCTGGTACTAAGTCGGCGATGATTTCCATCAGTACCAAGATGGAGGCGGGGGTGGGGCCTGCTGGTTTGAGCACGACGCAGTTTCCGGCGGCGAGGGCTGGGGCGAGTTTCCACGCGGCCATTAATATCGGGAAGTTCCAGGGGATGATTTGTCCGATGACGCCTAGGGGTTCGTGGAAGTGGTAGGCGACTGTTGTTCCGTCGAGTTCGCCGATCGACCCTTCTTGAGCTCGGATGCAGCTTGCGAAGTAGCGGAAATGGTCGATCGCCAGCGGTATGTCTGCGAGGCGGGTTTCGCGAATTGGTTTGCCGTTGTCCCAGGTTTCGGCGATGGCGAGGCGATCGAGGTTTTCTTCGATGCGATCGGCTATTTTGTGCAGAACCCGCGCCCTATCGGCTGGGGAAGTCTTACCCCACTTGTCTTTCGCTGCGTGGGCGGCATCCAGTGCCAATTCTACATCTTCGGCGGTCGATCGGGGGATTTGACAAATTGATTTGCCTGTAATTGGAGACAGGTTTTCCGAGTATTTCCCTTTCACCGGTGGCACCCACTTGCCGCCGATAAAGTTGTCGTAGCGAGTTTGAAAAATCGACTGACTGCCGGATTGAACAGGTGCTGCTACTACCATTTTATTACCTGATTAAAATTTGTTTTCGCGGACGCTTGAAATCTCTTGAGCATCAACTATCGTCTATTTTCCGCAACTTCGGTCACTTCATATACAAAATTTTACATTTGTTAAATATTTGGCAGTCACTGTATGGGCGGGTTCACAAACAATCTCTGGCTAAAACAAACCATCTCAAAAACCCGCCATACCAACGGTAAATACTATTATTAATTAACTGTTCCAGTATCGTTTATTTTCGCTCTCTTCGGTCAGTTTATATACGAGGTTTTACATTTTTAAATTATTTTTCAGTCACTGTAGGCGCGGGTTCACTAACAATCTCTGGCTAAAACCAACAATCTCAAAAACCCGCCATACCAACGGTTAATACTATTAATTAACTGTTCAATTATCATCTATTTTCGATCAGTTTGGTCAGTTTATATACAAAAATTTACATTTTTAAATTATTTTGCAGTCACTGTAGGGGCGGGTTCACCAACAATCTCATGCTAAAACCAACAATCTCAAAAACCCGCCCCCACCCAACGGTAAACACTATTAATTAACTGTGACGCAGATATCCTTGGTGCTGCTCTACAATTATCCGATAGCTGAGAGGAATCTTTGACGAGATGGTTAGTTCTGCCAACCAGGGAGCAGAAAGTGGATCGGGAAGATATTTGCTAATTCCCATATCGCTATCAGCAACCTCAATATAACTCCCCTGAAAATCGACCACATCATTGCCAACCCAAATCACCGGCTTAAATTTGATTTATTGCAACTATTACAACTCTTGAGCCGACTCTTATAAAACATCGCGTGATTAAGGCTATTCATAAAAGTTTGATTTATCAGAGATGTCGCACCATTCTCAATAAGCTTTTTATGAACAGGCAAGATGCCTGTTCCACAAGAAAATTAACTCTTTGTGGAACAGGCATCTTGCCTGTTATTGAGAATGGTGCAAAATGTGAGATTGATCCAAGCTGCATAACGCTCAATCTGTGGCAAATTGCCAAATTGTTTCATCAGCTTGATTCCTAGCCGTCCCTCGCCAATGGTCACGTTTGTTAAATTTGCACCCAGAAAGTCAAACCTTCGCAGCGTTTTATTGCTAAAATTGAAAAAAATAGTAAATAAGTGCATTCATCATTCTCAATGTGACAATATTGCATAATATTTATTAGCACCATAAGCAATAAGGGTTAAAACACTCAATGTCTGCTCAAGGGTTTTATCGTCGTTCACTCCCCGATTCTGCTATTGCCTTTTCCTCCGTAGAGGGAAAGCAAATATTTCGAGAAGCGTTGGCACGGGGAGGTATGGAAGGGTATTTTGCTCTAGCGGAACAGTTTCACACTCAAGCAGAACCCGCTTTTTGTGGATTGGGTAGTTTAGTTGTTGTTCTTAATGCCTTATCCATCGATCCGGGTCGCATTTGGAAAGGGGTGTGGAGATGGTATGGAGAGGAATTTTTAGACTGTTGTTTACCTCTTTCAGTCATTAAAGAAAACGGTATCACCTTTGATGAGTTTGTCTGTATAGCACGTTGCAACGGTGCTGTTGTAAAACCTAACCGTTACCACCAAAGCAGTTTGGAAAACTTTCGGCAAGCAGTTGAGGAGGTGACTACGGCGTCAGGTGATATTCATCTAGTTGTTTCCTATAGCCGAAAGGTATTGGGACAAACAGGTGATGGTCACTTTTCACCAATTGGTGGCTATCATCCACAGCGGGATCTAGTTCTTCTGCTGGATGTTGCCCGTTTCAAATATCCACCTCACTGGGTTTATTTGCCTTTGTTATGGCAAGCATTTGAACCTGTCGATTCCGTCACTAATCAATGTCGAGGTTATATTTTATTGCAGAAGAGTGAAAGGTTGCCAGAAACCTTCTTTCATGTTGCTTGTGATTTACATCAGTGGCGTAGTGTTGCTCCTTACTTTACAGAAATACTCCCAGACATTCTGAGAAAAGAGCAACCTGATTCAATTGCTTCATTTGTCAGTACCATCCTGCACCATTTGCCTGTTGAATTCACAACTATGGTGCATACCTCCTCAGAGACAGCAGAGAAACTTGAGAAATTACGGGCAGCTATTGAGTTAAATTCACTGTTTGATATTGTTGACCAATGCTTGTCAAGCGATGACTCGGATGCAATGTCTGTTGTAGGGAATTGGCCGCAACAGCCATTCGTAGCAGAGATAATAACAGCAATATTACTCTCCTGTCCCGAAACGCTCTATGCAACTCTCAAACCCGATTTACGACTGTGGTTTAGTGAGGTTCGCCACCTTGAGAAACTACTCCCTCCCTTGGATATAGAGATATCTAGATTGAGAGAACAAATGTCCGCACTCCAGGAGTTTTATATTTTATATTCAAAGGGACATCAGTGTAATATCCCTAGTGCGGGCTTTGGAAACTGGGAATGAAAACTGGCTGCGCTGCGCCTTGCAAGATAAAATTCACCAACCTTATCGTGAGAAAGCGATGGCGGCTGCTTGGGGGGAATTTGGGGTAAAGGCTGAGGTAAGGGCGATCGGGCTTGATACTCAAGGAGCACAAGTTTCGACTGAATTAAGTTAGTTTGCTTAAAAAACCCTTCAATTCCCCTACCAACCATTCTTTCTCAGCTTGCGGCAAAAATAAGCCAAAACAATAGTTACGCGACTTGGCGCGAATCCCGCAAAAAGTCATCGATTTTTTGAGCAATGGCAGATGAATTCCCCTCAACTTTACCCGCTGGATATCTTGAGGGCTGATTTGAATTGGTCTTGGTCTACTGAATAGATAATAATCAATCCAACACAAGCACATCAAAGCATAAAATAGGGTAAATGTTGTTATAGCCAGGATTGATATATTGAAAAATCGCCCGGATAATCTCTGTAGCCAGTCGGTTGTAGTGTATTCACAAGACAAGCTAGATAGAACAAATCCCAGAATCAAAGAGAATGGAAGTAAAAATTTATAACTCAGATGAATGAACTGGAAAAACCACTTGAGTTTGCTAGGTGAACGATCGGGGTGTATCTTGATTAATAACCACCGTTTAGTGTCAATTAAAGTAATTCGGGATTGGGGCGATCGCTTAAACATTTTGTCGGGATTAATCCCGCTTGGCTGTTCCCCTCGCAACGCTGATAAAGCATCTTTTGCTGAGTGAAATCGATCTTCACTTGCGGGTTCAATTATCTTCTCTAACCAGTCGGCAAACTCTGGAGAAATAGAGACGATCTCGCGGAATTGTACCTTCAGCTTGTGTCTGGGTAGATCGGATGGAAATTTCTGGGTTAACAAGAAAAGCAGCGTTGTGCCTAATCCATACAAATCTGTTGATAATACAGCTTTTCCTCGGAATTGTTCTGGTGCCATGTAACCGTAGGTTCCGACAACGGTACTGCCTCCAGTAACGGTATGATGATAAGTATTTTGAACTGCGCCAAAATCAACTAAAAAGACTAGCCCATTTTTTTGCAGAATAATATTTTGAGGTTTAATATCTCGGTGGATCGCAGCAGGTAACAGCGATTGGAGGTAAGCTAGAATTTCTAGCAATTGATAGGCGATATGACGAACTTGCGCTTCATTTGGTTTCCAGCCATTTTCTATCAACTGTGCGAGAGATTTTCCCGGTGCGAGTTGTTGGGCGATATAAAAACAACGATCTTGGGAAGTATCAACTTGAAAGTAGTCAATGTAGCGAGGAATTCCCGGATGATTCAATCCCGATAAAGTTTTTGCTTCTCGTTCAAATAACTCGACTTTCTTCCATTCAGTTGTCAGGCGCAGGGATAAAGCTTTGAGTGCAACTTTTTGATTGCTGTTTAAATCTACAGCAGCATAGGTGATTCCAACTCCACCCTGTCCTAATTTGCCTAGAATGCGATATCTTTCAGCAAGGATTTTTTCCGATCGTTGTAGTGTTTCCATATTTTTCTGCCTGGGTTGATTGTGGATAATTAATAGGTTGCACCGCGAGACCTGAGTATTTTAACTGTTGGTTTTTGGTCAGGGTTCAAGTTAGTTTCTGCTATCTTGAGCGGCGTGTCGCCATAGCAGTTTGTAGTGTCAATTATTGCACCTTTAGCAATCAGTAACTCGAAGATTTCTACAGTGTCATAATGTGCGGCTTTGTGGAGTGGAGTTGTGTTACACATATCTCTATTATTAACATCTGCACCGTTTTTAATTAGCAGTGCAGCAATATCATTGTGTCCGATCGCGATCGCTTGATACAATGGAGTTTGACCGTTCTCATTTCTAGCGTTAACCCTTGCGCCATTAGCAATTAGCAGTTCAGCGATATCTTGAGATCCTTGAGCAACAGCAAGATGCAGGGGAGTTTGAAGCAAGCTATTTTTGGCATTAACGAATGCACCTTTGGCAATGAGTTGTTTTGCTACATCCTTAAGTTTGAAATCGACAGCGATATGCAGTAAAGTTCTGCCTTCTTTGTCTTCACTATTAACATCTGGGTTTTTACTAATTAGCAGCGCCACTGTATCCTGAAGTTTCAGGTCTACGGCGATATCCAGTGGAGTTTTTCTTTGATTATCCTGGATATTAATTTCTGCACCTTTAGCAATCAGCAATTTTAAGATTTTTACAGTGCCATAATGTGCGGCTTTGTGCAGTGGAGTTGTGCCAGATCCATCTATATTATTGACATCTGTACCGTTGTTAATTAGCAGTGCAGCAATCTCATTGTGTCCGATCGCGATCGCTCGATACAATGGAGTTTGACCGTTCTCATTTCTAACGTTAACCCCTGCACCATTAGCAATTAGCAGTTCAGCGATATCTTGAGATCCTCGATCGACAGCTAGGTGTAACGGAGTATTTCCAGATTTGTCCCTAGCATTGACATCCAACATTAGCAAAGCAGCAACTTCTTTTGTGGTTGCATAGTGCAGTGGAGTTCTTCGATAGTCATCGCGGATCGCCACATTTGCACCGTCTTTAATTAGCTGTTGTACCAACTCCTTAAAACCTATGTGGGCTGCGTTATGTAATAAAGCTGTACTCTTGCCATTTTGGGCATTGTCTTCTTTGATGTTAATTTTTGCGCCTGCGGCGAGTAGTATCTTTGCGATCGCCTTCGATCGCGCCATATGTAGAGGAGTCATGCCATATTTGTTTTTGGCATTGACATCCGCACCTTTAGCAATCAGCAACTTGGCCATTTCAGTCGATCGGGCCCAGAACAGAGGAGTTGTACATATAAAATTACACAGCTCAAATTGAGTTTCTCCCCAGGCGTTAACATCTGCACCTTTAGCAATTAGCGTCTGTGCCACTTCTATGCGATCGGACAAAGCAGCGCTGTGTAATGGGGTACCGCCAAATGTATCCTTAGCGTTGACATCTGCACCCTTGGCAATTAACAATTCTGCCACCTCTTTTGAGCCAGCAAAGTGTAGTAAATTCTGATCATTTACCCTGCTATTAGCATTAATGCCAAGATCCAGATAATGCCTAACAGTTTGAGTATCTCCCTGTCTGACAGCCTCGACAACTGCATTGGGTGTAAATCCAATCCGGTTGAGGATGGGATATTTAAAGTGATTGAAAACAGCAACAGTAGCAATAGCAGCAATTCCTATTTTGAGGCGTTTTTTCCATTGCGTCGGATTGGATTTAACGTTAACTATTCGAGGATTACGAAGAGATTCAAGCGCTTCTTTTGCCGATCGAAAGCGGTTTTCTAAATCTGGCGCGATCGCTTCTTCTAACCAATCGGCAAATGCTGCTGAAATCTGAATTTGAGAGCGAAAATCTTTCTCTAGTATATTTGTTGGTAATTCGGCGGGGGAACGGTGGGTTAGTAAATACAACAATGTCGCTCCTAAACCATATAAATCTGTTGCAGGTACGGCTTGTCCGAGAAATTGTTCTGGAGCCATATAACCATAGGTTCCAACTACGGTACTTCCTCGCATTAAAGTATTGTAATAAGTGTTTTGCACTGCTCCAAAATCTACTAAGCAAACTTCCCAATCTTTTGGTTTGTGGGAATTAATGGGGGATTTAAAAACAATATTTTCTGGTTTAATATCCCGGTGGATAACAGGTGGTATCTGTGAATGGAGATAAACTAAAATCTCCAAAATTTGTGTTGCAATGCGTTGAATTTCGGATTCGCTAGCGTGCCAGCCATTTTCGACTAAACTGGCTAGAGATTGCCCTTGGGCCAGTTCTTGTACTATATAAAAACAACGGTTATCGGGAGTATCGACATAAAAATAATCCAAATAACGCGGAATTCCCGGATGATTCAATTTTGATAAAACATTGGCTTCTCGTTCAAAGAGTTCCAGGACTTTCCAGTCATTCATCTTCTGTAAAGACAAAGCTTTGAGTGCGAGTCGCTGATTGGTTTTGAGGTCAACGGCTTCATAAGTTGTGCTACTACCGCCTTCTCCGAGTAGCTTTTTAATTTGATAGTGTTTGACTAAGTTATGGGGAATTTGTTCGACAATATCCATAGCATTATCCTGGGTTGATGAGTACCAACAAACATTTTATATTTGGGTTTTTAAACCCCAACTTTTAAAAAATTTATGCAATGTAAATTGAGTGTTTGAGTATATTTCAAACAAGTCAATAGAAAAGCCAATGACGGACTCTGTATATTTGTTTAAATTTCAATTACCGTATTTCTATGGATAGCTTACCCAGGATTTTGGAGTGTCATATCACCTTTGGCGAAAATTTACGTACGGGATATTGATCGTAATCGAGCCGATAATCATAGCCGACGCGATCGTAAATGCCTGCAATCAATTCCGGCAAATTAACAATAGGTTCTACATCTTCTTCGCGCAAAGGAAGTTGTCGGTCTTTTTGAGATGCTAGCCAACGTTCCTAGGCTTCTTTATCGCCACTTTTTCTCTCAGCGCCCTCTGCGTCCTCTGCGGTTAATCAAAAAAAGTAGTGATTTTGGATACAATTCCCGACTCAAGAGTCGATCGAACTCCTCAATTTTCGATGCGGATCTAAAATTCACCTAAAGTTCGACGCCCTTTGGCAAAACCCTCCCTAAGATAGAACTTAGGGGACGATCGACCTAAAAGCCGATACAGGGGCAAACGCCTTGCACCTGAAAATCCCCAACTAGCGAGCCGCAAGACAGGGAGGACATCAAAATCATGGTAAACGCGCCGACAGGGGAAGCCCGCCTGGGCCCGATCGATCAGGTGCAAGCCTTAGACCGCGATTGCACAACCCTATCTCGTCACGTACTCCAGCAACTTCAAAGCTTTTCAGCAGATGCTCAGGATCTCAGCGCCCTGATGAATCGCATCGGGCTGGCGGCCAAGCTGATCGCTAGGCGACTCAGCAGAGCCGGATTAATGGCAGATGCCTTGGGGTTTACAGGGGCTACGAACGTGCAGGGAGAATCCGTCAAAAAGATGGATATCTATGCTAATGAAGTGTTTATCTCGGTATTCCAGCAAAGCGGACTTGTCTGCCGCTTGGCTTCGGAGGAAATGGAAAAACCCTACTACATTCCCGAAAATTGTCCGATCGGGCGTTACAGTCTGCTCTACGACCCCATAGACGGTTCTTCCAATCTTGACATCAATCTCAATGTAGGCTCCATATTCAGCATCCGCAAGCAAGAGGGGGACGATGCAGATGGCTCTGCTTCTGACTTGCTGCAACATGGACACAAACAAATTGCCGCTGGTTATGTGCTCTACGGCCCTAGTACCATGCTGGTTTATTCGATCGGTCAGGGTGTTCATTCCTTTACCCTCGACCCCAGTCTGGGCGAGTTCATTCTAGCTAACGAAAACATTAAGGTTCCCGATCGCGGCCCGATTTACAGCGTTAATGAAGGCAACTTCTGGCAGTGGGAGGAATCTTTGAGAGATTACATTCGCTATGTACACCGCAGTGAAGGCTACACCGCCCGGTACGGTGGGGCTTTGGTGGGAGATTTCCACCGGATTTTGTTCCAGGGAGGCGTGTTTTTGTACCCCGGAACGGTGAAAAACCCCGATGGCAAATTGCGTTTGCTCTACGAATCGGCTCCTTTGGCGTTTTTGATGGAGCAAGCCGGCGGGCGCGCCAGTACCGGTATTCAAGACATCTTAGACGTTGTGCCGACCAAACTGCATGAGCGATCGCCCTTGATCGTCGGGAGTAAAGAAAATGTAGCGATGGTCGAGTCTTTTATTCAAGATCGATCGCGCAATCCTAGAACAGTCCAAAAGTGAAGGAAGTTCGGCAACGGATTATGTAACGGATGTAACGGATGTAACGGATGTAACGGATGTAAAGGATAGAAGGAAGAAGGAAGAAGGAAGAAGGAAAAGGGAAGAAGGAAGAGGGTTTTAACTTATAAGTTTCGATTCCCAATTACCAATTCCCCATTGCCAATTTTCAATTACCAATTTTCAATTTCCAATTTCCAATTTCCAAGTCCCAATTAACAGCTATCAAATTGTAGGAGTTACAGTAATGACAGCAACACCAACGAATCACCTGTTAGAAATCAAAGAAATTGGCCAGAGTATCTGGATGGACAATTTGACTCGCGATCTGATCGAGTCGGGCGAACTCAAACAGATGATTGAAAGTCGGGGACTGCGCGGGATTACATCTAATCCGGCTATTTTTGAGAAAGCGATCGCGGGTAATGTGATTTACGACGCGGATATCGAAGCGGGCATCCGGGCGGGTAAATCTGTCATGGAGATTTACGAATCTCTGGTATTTGAAGATATCCGCAACGCTTGCGACATCTTCGCCCCGGTTTACGCAGAGTCGAATGGTTTGGACGGCTACATTAGCATTGAAGTGCCACCGACGATCGCCAACGACACAGAAAGCACGATTAGCGAAGCCCTGCGCTATTACAAAGCCCTTGGCAAAGAAAACGTGATGATTAAGATTCCGGGAACCGCTGAAGGTTTGCCCGCAGTCGAACGAGTCATCAGCGAAGGCATTAACGTTAACGTGACTTTACTGTTCTCGGTTGACAGCTACGTCGAAACCTTCTGGGCTTACATTCGCGGTTTGGAAGCGCGGGCGGCTAAAGGTTTGGATATTAGCAATATTGCTTCTGTTGCCAGTTTCTTCTTGAGCCGGATCGACATCAATATCGATGGCAAGATTGATGAGAAACTCAAAAATGTCACAGATATTTCCACCAAAGCCAAACTCGAAGCGGTGAAGGGGAAAATTGCGATCGCCAATGCCAAAGTAGCTTACCAGAAGTATAAAGAGATCGTAGCGAGCGATCGCTGGCAAGCTTTAGCGGCCAAGGGAGCGAAAGTGCAGCGCTTACTGTGGGCTTCCACCAGCACCAAAAACCCCAACTACAGCGATGTGATGTACGTCGATGAACTAATCGGCCCGGACACCGTTAACACTTTGCCACCGAACACCGTGGAAGCTTGTTTCGATCACTGCGATGTCGCACCCCGGATTGAGAACAACGTTGCAGAAGCTTACACCCTGATCGAAAGTCTCAAAGATCCCGACATCGACATCAATTTGGACAAAGTGATGGCAGACTTGCTCCTCGACGGGATTGATAAATTCGTCACCCCGTTCCAATCCCTGATGGATTCCTTGCAAGAGAAAGTACAGAAGTTGTCACCCGTCGCTTAGGCAGATATCTGTATCCTGAAAGGCAGAAGCATTTGGGAATCGGAGTAGATAATTATTTGGGTTCTTAAAGGCTGAGTTTTAAATCCTCTCTAGGAATTTTGAGATCAATGGGTGTCATAGTTCCTAGAGAGCAAAATCATCTGCCTCCTCTACCAGTATTAAGAACCGATTAACTCTCTCACCCAGCAACTAGCAGAAATGACCGCAAACTATCATGGTGTCTTGGCAGGGTTAACACCACTAGAACAAGGAAAATAAATAATGGTAACGCTACTTGAAAATCCGTTGCGCGTAGGTTTGCGAAAAGAACGAGTGCCGGAACCACAAATTCTGGTCATCTTCGGAGCTTCTGGGGATCTCACCCAGCGCAAACTGGTACCTGCAATTTATCAGATGAAGCGCGATCGACGCTTGCCACCGGAAACTACCGTCGTGGGAGTAGCCCGCCGCCCTTGGAGTCACGATTACTTCCGAGAGCAAATGCGCGAAGGCATTGAAGAATTTGGCGGCGGCATTGGCAATGAAGAATTTTGGCAAGATTTCGCTAAAGGTTTGTACTACTGTCCGGGCGACATTGATAACCCCGAAAGCTATCAAAAACTCAAAGCTTTCTTAGCGGAACTCGACGAAGACAGGAGAACTCGCGGCAATCACATATTTTATCTGTCAGTTTCCCCGAACTTTTTCCCAGAAGCGATTAGACAACTGGGCGCGGCTCAAATGCTGGTCGATCCAGTAAAACACCGCTTGGTAATTGAAAAACCCTTCGGCCGCGATTTGAGTTCGGCAAAAGCTCTCAACCGAGTCGTGCAGCAGGTTTGCCAAGAACAGCAAGTTTACCGAATCGACCACTATTTGGGTAAAGAAACTGTTCAGAATTTAATGGTGTTCCGGTTTGCGAACGCGATTTTTGAACCGCTGTGGAATCGGCAATTTGTCGATCACGTACAAATTACAGTTGCAGAAACAGTAGGCGTAGAAGACCGGGCTGGTTACTACGAATCCTCTGGGGCGTTGCGGGATATGCTGCAAAACCACTTGATGCAGATTTTCTGTCTGACGGCGATGGAACCGCCGAACTCGCTCGACGCAGACAGCATCCGCACCGAAAAGATGAAAGTTCTGCAAGCAACTCGCTTGGCAGATTTGAATAACTTGGAGTTCTCAGCGATTCGGGGTCAATATTCCGCGGGTTGGATGAAGGGCAAACAGGTGCCAGGATATCACGAAGAACCGGGCGTTGCTCCCAACTCGACAACGCCGACTTTTGTGGCGATGAAGTTTATGATTGACAACTGGCGCTGGCAGGGAGTGCCTTTTTACCTGCGAACCGGCAAGCGGTTGCCGAAAAAAGTTAGCGAAATTGCGATTCAGTTCCGCGAAGTGCCGCTGTTAATTTTTCAGTCTGCGGCCCAACAAACTACTCCTAACGTTTTGACTATGCGGGTACACCCGAACGAGGGGATTTCGCTGAGGTTTGAGGCGAAAATGCCGGGGCCGGATTTGCGGACGCGGACGGTGGATATGGATTTCAGTTACGGTTCTTCGTTTGGGGTGACATCTTCGGATGCTTACGATCGCCTGTTAATTGATTGTATGCTGGGCGACCAAACTTTGTTTACCCGTTCTGATGAAGTGGAAGAGGCTTGGCGGGTGGTAACGCCGGCCCTGATGGCTTGGGAATCGTCCAACGACCAAGATTTGGTTCCTAAATACGAAGCGGGTACTTGGGAACCGGCGGAAGCAGAACTGCTAATTAACAGAGATGGTCGCAAGTGGCGCAGACTTTAAGAGTGATTAGTCAGCAGTTATTAGTCATTAGTTATTGGTCAGCATTAGTATTAGTGATTAGCTAATAACTACTAACTAATAACTACTAACTAATAACTAATGACTAATGACTAATAACCAATGACTAATAACCAATGACTAATGACTAATGACTAATAACAAAGGAGAAAAGATTTATGACGATGACACCGATGAAAGCTCCGCCTCTGGTTTCGCTACAAAGTCCTAAAGATGTGTCGATCGACCAAATAGAGGCCGAATTGAGTCAAATTTGGGAAAGTTACAGAGAATCGGGGTCGAAGGGCGATTTTCCGATCGCTAGTAGGGCAACAACTTTTACTTTTGTAGTCTACGAACCGGAAGAAACTCAGCGGTTATTGGCGGATCTGGGGTTTTACGACGGGCCAGTGGACGGTATTACTGGGCCGATGACGGCATCTAGCATCAGGGCGGCTCAAAAAGCTTACGGGCTACCGAGAACTGGCAAAGCTAATGCTGAATTGCTGGCGACTTTGCGGGAAGAAGTGGCTCGCAAAAATTCCAGTGGTGAGGAGATGGGATCTAGTGGCTTGGGTTCCGGGGGTTCGGGGGTGGCTGATGCGATTGTGGCTGCCAATCCCTGCCGGATTATTGCTCTGTGCCCGACGGCGGGGGAAGATACGGGCGTGCAGGCTCAAGTGGCTGCTTATTGTCCGGTTCACAAGCGCACCAGTGGCAATCTGATCTGCTGCGAGTACATTACGCTGCGCGGTACGGAAGCTGCTTTGGAACGGGTGAGCGGCATCGTGACGGCGTTGACTATCGCTGATTTGCCGACGCTGCTGTGGTGGAAAGCGAATCCTGATGCCGATCGAGGTTTGTTCCAGCGGCTGGCGGCAGTTAGCAGTTCTGTGATTGTTGACTCTAGCAGCTTTGCTGAGTGTGAAGCTGAATTGCTGTTGATGCAAAGTCTGATCGAGGAGGGAATTCCGATCGCGGATCTGAATTGGCGCCGGTTGGCCGCATGGCAGGAGTTGGCTGCTGAGGCTTTTGACGCCCCGGAACGTCGCGCTGCGATTCGGGAAATCGATCGGGTGACGATCGATTACGAACAAGACAATTCTACTCAAGCGCTGATGTATTTGGGTTGGCTGGCGAGTCGGCTTCAGTGGCGTCCGGTTGCTTTCAAACAGGAAGAGGGCGATTACCAAATCAAGCGAATTAAATTCGCCGGGCCCGACGAACGGGTTGTCGAAGCTGAGTTGGCTGCTATTCCTACTGCTGATACGGGCGATGTCGCGGGCGATTTGATTGCTGTGCGTTTGAATTCTACAAACGAAAAGGCTGACTGCGGTACGGTTCTGTGTTCGGAAGCGGGTGGCTGTATGCGGATGGAAACGAAGGGTGGCGCTCAAACCGATCGGTTTAACCAGGTGAGTCCTCTGTTCGATCAGGTGACGGAACACTTGCTGGGCCAGCACTTGCAGAGTTGGGGCCGAGATGTGCTTTACGAGGAAAGTTTGGCAGTGACGGCTCAAATGCTGAAGTTGGCTAAGCGGTAAAAAGAAGTTCGGCAACGGATTGTGTAGCGGATGTAACGGATGTAACGGATGGATGGAATCAGGAGAAAGGAGAAAGGAATAAGCAAGACGGATTGAGTTAATATTCAGTGGGGCAGGCAATGTCTGCCCTACTTTTATTCTTCTCTTTTCTTCCTGCGCGCTCTTCGCGGTTCGTTAAATTGTTATTATTTGAGCAATTTGAGAGCAATACTCATAACTTTATCAACCGTCTATTTTTATGAGGAAAGATTGCATAAATCTTTGATTGATACAGAAACCGCAGATGCAAGGCAGATTAACACAGATAAACGCAGATAATTTCATGATTGGGAAGGACTTTGGCAATCTTATCTATTATTTATTTTAACTAACTATAACTATGAGTTTAGTAATTGCTGGTGAACGTAGCGGTGCGGGAAAGACTACTGTAACGATCGCCCTTTTAGCTTATTTAATCCGCCGTGGCTTGAATGTTCAGTCTTTTAAGGTTGGCCCCGATTACATTGACCCCATGTTTCATGCTTTTGTTACTGGCCGCCCCTGTCGGAATTTAGACCCGGTATTAACGTCTGAATCTTATGTAAAAAAGTGTTTTTCTCGTCACATTCAAGATGTCGATTATGCCTTAGTTGAAGGGGTGATGGGACTCTTTGATGGAGTGAGTCGAAAAAATCAGGAATCAGGAAGGCACGACACGAATTTTGACAGGGATACACGGATTAATTATCGAAAAGAAGAAGGCAATTATGATTTTTCCTTTGCTTCTACGGCTCATGTTGCTTATTTGCTGAATTTGCCGGTATTGTTTGTGATAGATTGCAGCAGGCTGTCTGGTTCTGTGGCTGCGATCGCCCACGGTTTCCGTTCTTTTAACCCTGAACTTAAATTCGCTGGTTTGGTGCTGAATCGGGTGGCGAGCGATCGACATTTGGAACTGCTTCAAGATGCTCTCAAACCGCTCAATTTACCAATTTTAGGCGTTTTGCGTAGGGATGAGGCTGTTACTATTCCCGATCGACATTTGGGGCTGATTCCGGCTGAGGAGTTGCCGAATCTTCATGCTGCGATCGATAAACTGGCTGATTTGGCTGCTGTTAGTTTTGACTGGGAGCAACTTTTGCCTTTGTTGGCTGCAACTCGAAATGAGGGGGGTGAGGGGTCAGAGCAACTTTCGGGTACGCACAGTCTCCCTTCGGGAATCATAACTCAAAAAGATGATGTTGTCAACAGTTTGGGAAAACAATTTGGAGTGAGGATTGCAGTTGCGCGCGATCGGGCTTTTAATTTTTACTATCAGGACAATCTTGATTTGTTGGAAGAGTTGGGTGCCCAGTTGGTATTTTGGAGTCCGCTTGATGACTTGGTTTTTCCTGACAATGTGCAAGGGTTATATTTTGGTGGTGGTTTTCCCGAAGTGTTTGCTCAAAAATTGAGCGGTAATGTTTTAATTCGGGAGGCGGTAAGAAGTGCGATTTTTTCGGGAATGCCGACTTATGCGGAGTGCGGCGGTTTGATGTATTTGTGCGATTCTATTGTAGACTTCGATGGCAATTCTTGGCCAGGGGTGGGAGTGTTGAAAACTGCTGCTGCGATGGGTAAGCGTTTGACGCTGGGATACCGAGAAGCTGTGGCGGTGAGGGATAGTTCGGTGTTAACTGCTCTTGATGAGGTTTGGGGACATGAGTTTCATCGATCGCATTTAACTGTTGAACCGAGTAATCCAGTTTATCACAGTTGGAGGTATGGGAAGCGGGGGGAAGTTGAGGCGGTTGCTGAAGGTTGGGGAGTTTGTCGGGTACACGCTTCTTATTTGCATTTACACTGGGGTGCTCGGCCTGATATTCCGGCTCGTTTTTTGCAGCAGAGTGCTGATTTTGATTGTAAGGGTGTTTTGGGCGATCGAGAAAGTGAACTAGATTTTTTTATTTAATTAACCGCAGAGGACACAGAGGGCACAGAGAATAGAAGAGAAGAGACAGGAGTTACTGTATTAGAATGTTTTTGATGGAAAGCAGAGAGGGGATGTTGGAATTTATGAGCGAATCAATTTCGACTAAGCAATTGTTGGCACAATGGGTGACACCGGAGAATTTTCGGAGTTACGGTCAAGTTATCTTTGCGGCTGTTGATGGCAAGTGTTTCGATGCTGAGGATGCTCAGTTAAATTTGCAAAATGGTATTCCTAGATTTTACATTATGCGGCTGCACAATAAAGGTCGCAAGTTTCGCAAAATTACGCGGCACGTTCAATGTACTCAGTGTTTGGGTTCTTTGGATGGGAAGGATTGGTTGATGGCGGTTGCGCCTCCTGGGGATAGCTATAAACCGAGTTTAGAGGATATGGCTGCTTTTCGGATTCCGGGCAATTGTTTTATTAAGTTAGATGTGGGGACTTGGCACGCTGGGCCTTATTTTGATGCGGATTTTGTTGATTTTTACAATCTGGAATTGAGCGATACTAATGTGGTTGACCATTTTACCTTTGATTTTGTGAAAAATCACAATCAGGAATTTGAGATTGTCTGGATTTAAGAAAAATTTATCGTAGAATTTTGATAGGATATCAACTAGGCTGATTATACCTGCTTAACCGTGTTTAATAGTTTTGGGAGAGGTCTAATAATTATGAATTATCCACTCTATTCTCTTTTGATTTTACCATATACGCGCCGGGAACTCCCTGGATGGGGAAAATTGATGACACTCACAGGGGTGTACCGGGATGATTTGTGGAAAAATGCTCCTATACGGGAGATTCGAGGCAAGTTCCACGGTTATCGGATGGCGATGGATCTTTCCAAGTGGAACGATCGCATGAGCTATTTTTTAGGTCGTTATTATGACTTGCCCACGCAACTTTTCATCCAAAATGCTGTACAGCCTGGGGACAGTTTTATTGATGCGGGGGCAAATACGGGCATGATTACTCTTTTGGCTGCTTATCATACAGGAACAACGGGATGCGTACACTCTTTTGAACCAAATCCTCTGGCGTTTCAAACATTAAAAGCTGCGGTAACAGACAATGAATTGCAGAAAGTTTTTCTGCACCAGTGTGGGCTTTCTAACGAGCGAAATGAACTGACACTGACAGTGCCTACAGATGTTACTGGTTTGGGTACTTTCGCTCAACTCCCAGAAAAAGATCGAAGTCTGATTTCTAATCAGTATCAAGTACCTGTGTATCGCGGAGATGAAATGCTCCCAGATAATCTTCCTGGTGCTACTTTTATTAAAATTGATGTGGAGGGGTTTGAGGTGAATGTGATTAAAGGTTTCTCCCAAACGCTGCAAAAGCTTCGCCCTGCGGTGTTGACAGAAGTTGTAGGAAGTCATCTGGAACGGGCTGGTTCAAGTGTAGCAGAACTTTGCTCTGTGATGGGTGACTTTGGCTATGAAGCTTTTAACTTGGAGGCGAAACGGGAAGGTTTGGGCCATCGGTTACAATTGTCTAAAGCGCAAGGAGGAAAGATGACTGATGATGTGGTTTGGCTGTATTCTGAGAGTCCTTTATTTTCTCGCCTGCAACAGTGGATGACACACTGATATTGCAGAGAATAAGAATTGCAAGTGCAGGGAAATCTAGGCTGATTTCCCTTTGTTTTAATATGGTGACTGTCAACGGTGCTAAAACTCTCAATCTGGGAGATGATAATTATGGGATAGATGCGGGTAAACCTGCAAATTTGATTGTGTTGGATGCTGAGGATTGTTATGAGGCAATTAGGAGGCGCGCTGCGGTTCGGTATGTGATTTCGCGCGGTAAGTTGCTGGCGGAAACTGCACCGGCTAAAATTAGTTTTTATCCTGTTTGACAAACTATATTTTAAGCTGTTAAATTGTGAATCAAGGTGCTATTCCCGATGAGAGTCCGAGAAATTTACCAGAGCAACTGCTACTGCAAGATGCTAAAGCTGGTAATTGTAGAGCAATTCAGGGCGGGCCTGGCGATATACTAGGGGATGTTTCCAGACTTGTTGCCATCTATGGAGGTAATCCCGAAGACTGGTACAAAATAACCAGCATTCAAGCTTTTGTAATTAATGGAGCTTCCGTACAAGTGCACTGGTTTGAAAATGGGGAAATTTTGCAACAAGTTGAATTAAAGTTTAAACGACAATATCCTAAAATAGCACCTAAGAATTTATAGGTAGACGAGTTATGATTGTTCGCTGTATTGCTAATACTGGGGAAGTTCTACCGGAAAATTATATCGATCCGGCCCGAGGTTATACTAAAAAGGTCGAATTGCCGTTGACTGTTGGCAAGGAATATGTTGTTTATGCAATCCGATCGTGGCAGGGAATAGTTTGGTACTATATTTGTGATGATAATTACAGTTATTATCCCATACAGACTCCGGCACCGCTGTTTGAAGTAGTTGATAACCGAGTTTCTAAGTATTGGCAGTTTATGCTTGACCCGAATGGGGTGTTAAGGTTTGCTTTTGAGCAGTGGTTTACTGACCCTTATTTTTATGATAAGCTGACAGACCAGGAAGAGGCGGAGGTAGAGATTTTTGAGAAGGTTAAGGAATTGATGGATGCTGAGGATTTTACTTTGCCTCCGCTGGATGTTGCCGTTGAGAAGTTGCGGGAAACTGTCAGTGTTTGAGTTGGAAACAAACATCGAACCGGGCTGAGTTCATGAAATCTGCTAAACAAGCAGACCTAAAAAAGGTTAAGATAGTTGTATTCCTAGGGTGGACCCTCCCACGGGAACATTTGTAACTCCTGCTTCTACAGGGATGATATTTAAAGATACATGACAGAATCAAATTTTATGAATGATAAATTTCAACCACTAGACCGCGATGATGATGTTTTGTTGTTCGATAAGAATAATACATTTACAGTTGGTAAATTAAAGGATTTAATTAGTAAAGAGTTTCAGGAAAAATTTTTAATAAGTTATCAAAAAAAACCAAGTTATCGTGGTGATTCTTACGAAGAACGTACTGATATTAAATCCGAATTAAGCACTATCTCGTTTGATTCAGGAGGTTTTATCTGTAGTGAGATTCAATGGAAATGTATAAAAGCAGTAAATTGTAAACTTCTCAAAGTGGGTTCTGGAGGATGGCAGGAAGGAAAATTGAGAATGCAGGCAAAAGTCGTAAATTCATATTACGAAAATGATGACTATAAAAAGTATAATAAAGCTGTTCTTGATATATGTATAGAATTCAGTCCAGATATACCAAATGAACCTATATCACCTTTAGATGATATCAGACAATCTGAGGAATACAAAAAACTGAGCAATAATAAATGACAGCCCGATCGCGCTTACAATACAATAATCGATCGCACTTATATCTGAATCTTAAATTTTAAACCGCAGATGGGGACGGATGTACGCGGATGTACGCTGATGTTTTTGGGGAGGGACTCATGGTAAATGTAGAAGAATATGTCGATCGCACCGCCGAACTGATAAACTTACCCTTAGACCCGGAACACCGCCCCGGTGTTGTGCTAAACTTCGAGAGAATAGCTGCGATCGCCCGACTCGTTACTGAATTCCCTTTACCTCAAGCAATCGAAGCTGCGCCAGTGTTTGAACCTTAGATTTTTAACCGCAGATGAGGGCAGATGAACGCAGATGAACGCAGATGTTTTTTAGAGAAGGCTGATGCGGTTGCTACGGCCGCGGCTGTTAAATGTGGTAAGGTTACGGCTACAGAGGCGGTAAGTGCTGCTTTGGAACGGATTGCTGTTAAGGATAAAGCTTTTAATTGCTTTACTGCAATCACTGCATCAAGCGCACTCGCAGCAGCCGAAAATATAGATAATTCGATCGCAAATAACCAAAACCCAGGCCCTTTAGCAGGCGTTCCCTTCGCTGTTAAAAACCTGTTTGATGTCGGCGGAATTACTACTCTAGCTGGGTCAAAAATCAACGCTGACAATCCGACCGCTACCCAGGACGCGGCGGTGGTCGCCCGACTCAAACAAGCCGGGGCTGTGCTCGTGGGTACTCTCAACATGGATGAGTACGCCTACGGTTTCGTCACGGAAAACAGCCACTACGGGCCGACTCGCAATCCCCGCGATACGACGCGAATCGCCGGCGGTTCCAGTGGCGGTTCAGCAGCAGCAGTCGCCGCCGGTTTTGTACCCGTCACTCTCGGTTCTGATACTAACGGTTCCATCCGCGTACCGGCTGCTTTGTGCGGTGTCTTTGGGTTTAAGCCTACTTACGGCCGTTTGTCAAGGGCTGGCGCTTATTTATTTTCGGGTAGTTTGGATTGTGTGGGGCCGTTTGGGCGATCGATCAGAGATATGGCGCTGCTGTACGATATCCTGCAAGGCCCTGATTCTCGTGACCCAGTTTGCACTCAACGCCCGCCAGAACTTTGTTCGCCGCAGTTAAATCAAGGTATCCAAGGATTGCGAATTGCTGTTGCTGACGGGTATTTCGCCACAGGGGCCGAACCGGAAGCAATGGATGCTGTAGAAATAGTTGCTAAAGCCTTGACAAATGTCTTGAATTGTGGTATTGACACACAAAAAACAACAAACCCCCCAAAAATAGGGGGGCTTGCAACTGTCAGCATACCGGAATCCGATCGCGCCAGGGCTGCGGCATTTATCATTACCGCTTGCGAGGGGGGAAACCTGCATTTAGACAATTTGCGATCGCGCCCTCAAGACTTCGATCCTGCCACGCGCGATCGTTTTTTAGCGGGAACCCTGATCCCTGCGACTTGGTACTTGCAAGCGCAGAGATTCAGACAGTGGTACCGATCTCGAATTCGCGAAATATTCCAACAAACAGACATCATCCTCGCACCCGCCACCCCGATAGCAGCCCCTGAAATTGGCGTCGAGAAAATGGTAATAGCCAGACAAGAAATCTTAGTGCGTCCCAATCTCGGACTGTTCACCCAACCCCTATCATTTATTGGCTTGCCCGTTCTTTGCGTGCCCGTACAGCGGCCCGGCGCTTTGCCCTTGGGGGTACAAATTATTGGTGCTCCCTACAGCGAAGCGGTGATTCTCCGAGTCGCTGCGGTACTAGAATCGCAAGGCATTATATCTGCCGAATCAATTTAGTGCTAATAATTCTAGGGTTTGTTGTTGCGGTGGAAGCGTCTCTTAGTCCTTCTGGCAATAGCTTTGCGCTTCTGCTTTTCCAACGGGGTTTCAAAGTGGCGGTGCTTTCTCATGTCGGGGAAAATGCCCGCTTTAGAAACTTGTCGCTTAAACCGTCGTAGGGCTGACTCAATCCCTTCATTTTCGCCTATTACAACTTGGGTCATTATTTCTCCTTTTGTTCGGTAGATCAAGTTTTATCATATCAAGCTTTTTGGCCGCGCGACCTGTTGAAGGTCGGGCGATCGGTCAAAACCCCAAAATCATACCAGAAAATTGGTTCGTAGTGAGGACTTCAGTCCTTAGACTTCTTGCAAAAGTCCTTTTAAGCAAATTTTCGGACGGGATCTTCTTTTTTGCGGACTGAAGTCCTCATTAACAACTGTCAACTGTCAACTGTCAACTGTCAACTGTCAACTGACTACTGACTACTGACCAACTGATTTTCCTGCCGCAGGTAAGCTTGAATAAACGGGTCTAATTCGCCGTTCATCACATCTTGGATGGCAGTTGTTTCTACCCCTGTACGCAAATCCTTGACCATTTGGTATGGGTGAAAAACATAATTGCGAATTTGCTGGCCCCAAGCCGCCTCCACCATATCGCCGCGAATCTCGGCAATTTCCGAAGCCCGCTGTTCCTTAGCAATCACCAACAGCCTAGCCTTGAGTAATGCCAAAGCTTTTTCCTTATTTTGCAACTGACTGCGTTCTTCAGTGCAACGGACGGCCAAACCGGTAGGAATGTGAACGATGCGGACTGCGGTTTCTACCTTGTTAACATTTTGCCCGCCCTTGCCGCCAGCGCGGGAAGTAGTGACTTCCAAATCTTTTTCTGGGATGTCCAACTGTACGGATCGATCGAGAATTGGCATCACTTCAACGCCAGCAAAACTGGTTTGACGCTTGTCGTTAGCATTAAAAGGCGAAATTCTGACCAAGCGGTGAGTGCCTTTTTCCGATCGCATATAACCGTAAGCGTAGCGGCCGACAATTTCCAAAGAAGCCGATTTAACACCTGCTTCCTCTCCCTCGGAAATTTCCATTAAATGTACTTTGTAACCTTGACTTTCCCCCCAGCGGGTGTACATCCGCAGCAGCATTTCCGCCCAATCTTGAGCATCTGTACCGCCGGCCCCGGCGTTAATTGTCAAAACGGCGCCGCCTTCATCGTAGGGCCCCGATAGTAATTGTTGCAGTTCCCACTGGTCGAGTTCGCGGGTTAACTGAGAAAGACTCGATGAGGCTTCTTGGAACAGGGACTCGTCGGCTTCTAACTCCAGCAGTTCTAAAATAGCTCTAGCGTCTTCCAAGCTCGTTTGCCAGCCGCGATATTGGTCTAAATGAGATTTGAAGTCATTAAGTTCTTGGAGGGTTTCTTGAGCTCTATCTTGGTCGTCCCAAAATGCTGGTTGGGCGCAGATTTGCTCTAAGTCTTGAATTTTGGCTGTGAGTGCGGGGATGTCAAAGATAGTCCTGGGTTGTACCCAGTCGATCGGACAATGTTTCGATATTGTGTTTGATGTCTAGAACTTCCACTGTGAGTTCTCCTAGTTGTGGGGTGTATTTTTGAGTTTAGCTGAAATTTTGCTCTAAATGTGCAAATCAATTTTTCAGCAGCACACCAGCTTTGATAAATGAGTCAAGTTTGCCGCCCGTGCACTTCGGCGACTGCTGTTGTTTGGATTCCTGTACGGACATCCAAAACTTTGCCGGCAGTTCGCACTGTCGCTGGGAAATTGATATTCCCGAATTTGTTGGTTCTGGACTGTTTTTAGGATTTCGCACTGAATGTCTGCAAGCTGTTGAACTCCTGGTCTTTGCATAATAGCAAACAGTTTGGTTCTCCTGACGCGCTGCTGCAAGCGAGTTACTTTAATGATAGGCGATCGAGTTTGGTTGCGGGCGATCGACAATTGCTGAAATCATTACATCAAAACTTCGATGATCGCATCAAAAGTCGATCGCTACCACATTATAATTTAAGCAAAACCTTCTACTATTTTTCTAGGATTACCACGAAATCCTCAATCATCACATCAAAAGTTTGAGCCAGCTTGTGAACTGCTGCAAAGTCAACCATTGCCATACCCTGAGAACGGGCATAATTGCTAATCGTACTGTAGCCCACGCCCGATCGCTCCGCAACCTCTTTGAGCGTCCATCCCTTCTGGGCCGCCAACTCTCGAACCCGCAACCTTACTAAGCCTTTGCTCATATTCACTATTTACAAAATTTTGGATTTAGTATAATATATCAAAAAGCGATCGCCCCCGGTCATTCGATTTTAGATTTTAGATTTTAGATTTTAGATTTTAGATTGACTCTAAAGATGAATCTGGGAGCTTGAACGTTGGTCGAAAATTTTGCGCCTCTCATGGCAGAAGTCGGGGCTTGTCTCCGTTTTGCGGCGGAGTCAACGAAACTAAAGACGATCGCCAGTTAAAATTAATCCCGACAGATAATTTCTGTCGATCGCACTTAGCAGAGATAGATTTAGCTACCACCACCAGATGCAACTACAATGATATCAGAAAATCAGTTAAGATCGTCAACTATCAGCGCCTCAAAAATTATTCACAAATCGTCGATCGTCAATCCGCGATCGAGATTTGTCACCGAAGAAACAGTAGCACTCCTGTTCAACATATCACCGGAACAGATATACCGGATCGATTGCTGCCACAACGTGGTGTACGTTCATGCCAAAGGCCTGAGTCGATTTGTCAGCTACGCCGATTTCCCCCCAATCTTAGAAGTAAAACCGCCCTGTGCTCAAGATTTTGTCGCCTGGTACAAACGCTGGAAACGGACACAAGCACCAGAATTTTGGACTAAATTCTATACGTACAACTTCAAAGCGGCTGTTTCAGTTGACAGCTTGCTTGAATGGGGTAAATTAGTAGCTACAGTTAAATCGGTAATTTCTGCCTCAGCGCTGCAACAACTACGAAATGTTTACGCTCAAGAAAAAACATTGATGGAAAAGTTTTAAAGCAGGCGGGGCGGATAAATCGGCAATTGTTGGCCACCAGCAAGATACAGCATATTCCATGTATATGTAGTACACACTATCTTGTAGTAAGCATCGGTGCGTCGCCACCCATCAATCTGCAATTTCTATTTAAAAGGTCGCAGATCCGCACCCTACATATTAAAATCACACAACATAAATATAGTGGCTACTGTACTTCATCAACCACCGAATATGCTGTAAATGTAAGGTGCGCTTCGGCGCACCCTACGGGATAGAGGTTCCGATCAAAACTCTTCTTTACCTTCCAATCCCCACATATTGGAAACCAGCCGCTTCTAAAGCCTTCTTGTCTAAGAAATTGCGGCCATCAATCATCACCGGATGATTCATCAACTTCGCCATTTTATCGTAATCTAAATTGCGAAACTGTTCCCAGTCAGTCACCAACACCAAAGCATCGCAACCGTCGGCCAACCTTTCCGGGTCAGTTTCTACCAAAACTCCCGACAAACCGTGACGCATCCCAGTTTGAGAAACAATCGGATCGTAAGCTTTAACTTTCGCTCCCAACCGATTCAAATTCTCGATTAAAATCAGCGCTGGGGCATCCCGCAAATCGTCAGTATCCGGCTTGAAAGTCAAACCCAAAAGTCCGACAGTTTTACCTTTGAGAATCTTCAAAACGTGCTGTAACTTTTCAATAGCAATGAACCGCTGGCGTTGGTTAACTTCCACTGCCGCTTTCAGCAAATGCGCCTCGTAGCCGTAATCGTCAGCAGTGTGAACTAAAGCCGAGACATCTTTGGGGAAACAGGAACCGCCCCAACCAATGCCAGCTTGCAGAAACTTGTTGCCAATCCGTGAATCTAAACCGATACCTCGGGACACTTGACTAACATCTGCACCGACACGATCGCAAATATTAGCAACTTCATTAATAAAGCTAATCTTCGTAGCCAAAAAAGCATTAGCTGCGTACTTAATCATCTCCGCTGAACTGATATCAGTCATCACCACAGGAACTTCCGGCAAAGACTGATTTTCTGCAAACTTGCGATCGACAATCGGCCGATATAACTGTAGCATCATATCCATAGCCCGCCGAGAGTTGCTACCGAGAACAATGCGATCGGGATTAAAAGTATCAAAAACAGCACAGCCCTCCCGCAAAAACTCCGGGTTGCTAACCACATCAAATTGAACACCTTTGTTTGCGGCTACTTCCTCACCAGTAACCTCATCACCGCTGTGAGGTTTTTGACGTTCTGCTAAACCGTCTAGTACAATTCTTCGCACCCAGTCCCCGGAACCGATGGGCACAGTAGATTTATTAACAATGACTTTGTAATCGCCATCGAGGTGAGCTCCTATTCCCCGAGCAACCGCTTCCACGTAGCGAGTATCGCTTTCCCCAGTAGGCAAAGGAGGCGTCCCCACCGCAATAAACAAAATATCCCCGTGAGACACTCCCGCTGCTAAATCCGAAGTAAATTCTAGATTGCCAGATGCAGATGCAGAGGACATTAATTCAGACAGTCCAGGTTCAAAAATAGGCGACTGTCCCGACTTCATTAATTTAACTTTTTCTTCGTTGTTGTCTACGCAAATCACGTGGTGGCCGATGTGGGCCAAACAAGTGCCGGTGACTAAGCCAACATATCCTGTACCGATGACACAAACCTGCATAGAAATCTCCTCAAAGCTAGTAAATAAATTAGATGGGATGTTGAAACAAGAAGGAAGAAGGGAGAAGGCTTTAGTTATCTAGGAGAGAAGGAAAAAACAGCTTGTAGGGGTAGTGCTACCCCTACTCCCCGTGCCTACCCCTAGAGGGCAACCACGGGGGGTTTGCCCCTACCAATTTCAGGGCCAACCACAGGGGTTTTGCCCCTACAAATCCCCACTCTCTACTTTTGGTTTCCCTCGATGCGATCGCGAAAATCCTTTATAGTCAACTCTAAACCTTGATCCAGCGGCACAGTTGGCTCCCACCCCAACCAAGTTTTAGCACGAGTAATATCCGGTTGTCGCTGTTTTGGATCGTCTTCCGGCAGCGGTTTAAAGATAATTTCTGCCCCTGGATTAATCGTGTTTTGAATTTTTTGTGCCAGTTCCAATATAGTGTATTCGCCGGGATTCCCCAAATTCATCGGCCCGATTTTGTCGCTATTCATCAAACGAATAAATCCTTCCACCAAATCAGAAACGTAGCAAAAACTACGTGTTTGGGAACCGTCGCCGTATACTGTCAGCGGTTGATTCCGCAAAGCTTGAGCAATAAAATTGCTGACTACTCTGCCGTCATTTTCCAACATCCGGGGGCCATAGGTATTATGACAGCAAACGCAGTAAGTACCGCCTACAAAATTCTCTCCGTCGGGAACAGAAAAGTCGTATACATCCTCATCGATTTCAAACTCTTCTATGGCTTTAACTTTTGCCCAAGCTAAATCCCCTGTGATTTGAGCTTGCAGTTTTTGTTTAGCATTAGCCAGATTGAGAATGCTGTACTCGTCCAACCCTTGAACCGTTATCCGGTAAGACTTGTATTTTTTGCTGTCTCCTTTTCGCACTGTTGTCTCGAATTCCGACACACTTCCAACTATCCCGAATTTAGCTAGAATTAGCACCAGTTTTTCAATAATTTTTTGGCTGGAACTGTTAAACACTAGCAGCGAACCCGTTGTTTTCGCGTCGTGATTCCCGTCGCCTTCCCAGAAACCGTGTAAAAAGTGAACTAACTGTTCTTTGGGAAGTTGCAAAATCCAATTGGGTATATCTTTTTTGGTGCTTAATTCTTTGCCAAACCCCAAAATATTGACAACTAGATCGACAATTATTTTTGACCTGACGTTAACGGATGGCGCTCTTTTCTCCTCTTTGTCAAATCTGATTTCACACTCGCAGCCAAATAACTCTCGCGTCACCCGGATCAGCTTTTCCAGATATTTGACATTTGAGCTAAATACGAGCTGGCGGTCTTTTTCTGTATGAACCAAACAGCCTTCTGCTAAGTAAAATCCCAAAAACCACAGGAAATCACTGACATTTTTGATGTAATTGTTGATTGCTTTGACGGATTGATAGCCAGATATTTTGTCTTTTTGTGTCAAAGGTAATCCCAATTCTTGCCAAAGTTGCCAGGGAATTTTGTTGCCGGCTTCGTATTTTTTGATGGTGCTGAAGTATTGGCGATTGCTGATTCCTTTTCGAGCGAAATATCCATATATCTGCTCTCGGAATTTTTCTAAGTATGCGATCGCATCCTCGCTGATTACCCACAGCCCTGGTGCATTAACTTTATCGCTGATGTAAAAAGGTTCCAAGGGACGATCGATAAAAGGAATGTAACTGGGAACAGCTACATCATCCCCAACCTTTAAGTCTTTGCCAAATACGGCTTGAGGCAACCCTTGGCTGTCGCGAGTAAACAAACTGTGGTCTTCAGTAATTTTTACTTGTTTGCCCCAGGTTGTTGCAATTTTATACCCTTTCTTCGTCACTTTGTGTTTCCAAATTGCCGAGATTGGTTTTAAGCGCATTTTTCCCTGTTCGTCAAAGCAAGGAACTGAAACATTTGATATGTCACCTCCGATCCGGCTGTAGCATTCCTCAAATGTTTCGTAATAAAGTCGATCTCCTTTGTAATAGAGAACTTTTTGATCGCCTGTCAAACTGTTAAAAATTCGCACAACTCGAATGTCTACACCATTTTGACGGTGGTAATCAAAAGATAAGGTTTCAGCTACTCGCTTCCCTTCGTCGTAACACGATCTAATCCCGATACAATTAACGTTGCCGCGATAATCTTCTGTTTGCGGATGTACGTCAGGATCTCCGTACACTTCGGAAGTGGAAGCGAGAAAGAATCTTGCTTTTACCCGTTTAGCCAATCCCAACATATTCATCGTGCCGATGACGTTTGTTTTAATTGTCTTGACAGGGTTGTACTGATAGTGTATAGGGGAAGCGGGACAAGCCAGATGGTAAATCTGATCTACCTCTAACCGAATCGGTTCCGTGATGTCGTGGCGGATCAGCTCAAAATACGGGTTGTCCAGCCATTTGAGGATATTGCGTTTAGTCCCGGTGTAGAAATTATCCAGGCAGACTACCTCATGTCCTTGGGCCATTAAGCGATCGATTAGGTGGGAACCGAGGAAACCCGCGCCGCCTGTGACTAAAATTCTCATTGTGGAAACTGCCGTTCTGTTTAGGGGTAGGACTGGAGTACAAAAATTCAGTCGCTCGAATGAAACTTACTAATAGAATAACAAAATTGCGATCGACGATGTAAACACTTATGCGTCACCTTTATTAAATCTTTAATTAACTTAGCATTTGCCAATACTTTGAACAAAGTGCTATAATTCGCAAATGTCAGCTAGCAATTTTTAGTAAAGCTTCAATATTTTCGCAAAAATACTGTTGACAATAATTCACTTTTGAGTTAATAGGTATTAATTGTTTGTTTGTGGTGATTGGTGAGGCGATCGCTTCTGTCTTGAGTTATCTAAGAAAAGGCTGATTCCCTAGGTATGGCTACGCTTCACGGGCTTGTTTGAGAATAGGTTAATCCAGTTTATGTAAACAGGGCTGACGCGCGTCAATCGATTTTAGATTTTAGATTTTAGATTTTAGATTGACTTGCGCGAGATAAATGCGGGGGCTCTTCTGATTTTAGATTTTAGATTTTGGATTGATTCCACGGATAAATCACGTGGCGGGTACCACCTTTGAAATTCTTGGTCAGAGGCTAGAAACCTTGTTTATTCGTAGATAAAGTTGAGCAAGCAAATATTTTTCCGAGAAACCCGGTTTATTTGGCCTTAGTCGCGATCGACTAACTGCGACGACGGTAATTAGAATTATACAGTATCGCTATCCGATCGCGGTGGAATCTCAGCAGCAGTTAAAGTCACGATTATTTTTAAGAAGACTTTGGGTATTCCTGAAGTATAAATGTCTGTTGACTACCTTTAAGATTCTGTTTCATCACCCGAAGCAGACGATTATCCATTGGCTGTGTATCTTGGGTGAAAAATTCATGAAGTACCTGCACTTTGCCTGCATAGTCTCGATCCGCTTTACAAATTACAATTCCTGCATGATTTGAGGTTGTAGAATGGAGATTGATGAAATCTTGACGATTTTCTGTAATGACTACTCGCCCTGCATTTGTCGCGTACATCAAGACTTCATCATCGGGAATTTTTTGATTGGCTTGTCCGGCGCCCTAGGATGTCAAAACATCATAGCCACGCGCTCGCAGTAAATCAACCAGTGCGATCGGGAAGTTTTCATTTGAGTAAAACTTTAGCATTTTTAGTTACTCATTTTCAGCAAGCCACAGCTCGATTTCTTCTCGGTTGTGTTCGTAATAGTTCGCAACCGCTTGCAAATCTTGAAGGGTGAGTCCTGGATAATTATAGAGAAGTTCGGATTCAGTTGCGCCCTGTTGTTGGTAGGCGATAATCGTCCAGACGGGAATGCGGGTATCGCGAATTCGCGCTGCACCGCCACAAATTCCTGGAGTTTTGTGAATGGGATTCTGAAGGGTTTGGATGAATTGTAGGGTTTGTGCTAGCAAGTCATCAGGCAGTGTTTCAATGGTTTGGAGAAGTTGTTCTTTGATGGTCATAATCGATCGCCAAAATCTCAAAGAGTTGCGGGCTTTTTAGTGAGTTCTAGAAGTTGCCAAAGCAGTTCGGGCAAGCGATTTTGCAGAGGTTCTAGACGTTGAGCCAGTTCGTGGGGAATTTGAAGGGTAATTATTGCCATGTTTTTTAGTGACTGACGCTCTCATTGAATCCTAGCACAAGAGAAGTGCGATCGCCCCGCGCGATCGGGTAAAGGTGCGATCGCGCTTCCTGATTTGAGTCGCTTCACCCTACCAATCTGTTGAATTGTGGCCAAATTTTAGTTAGCGTTGTTATCGTTGATGTCTAGATTTTGTATTGAGAGTTCTGAATCTGGTGAGGTTGGTATTCGCAGGTTAATAAAAAATACTATTTGATTTTTATCTATATTTATATTCGTTACATTAACAACACAATTTTCAGGTAATAAATCTTTGACTGGAAATTTAGCAGACGACTGAGTTTTATATCCAGCATCGTCAAGCCATTCCGCAATATTTCTCCAGTTTTCTATCTTTTCAATGCCTTTACCCACAAAGGCTTTAACGTATTTATAAATAGTGGCACACAGGTCAGTTTCAACACCCTTGGGATTCTTTTGCAGCTTTTCGGCGATTTCAGCGGGACTGAATCCACAAAGCAACCCCCGCAGATGCAGCTTTTCTACGGGGGTGAGAGGCTTTCCCTTAACGGCGGCCAAGTCCGAGTACAGAGTTTTTAAGTCCCAGCGGCTTTCTGCCTCGACGAAGCAATTGTTTGTGGATGCCATAGATGGGTGTCTCTAAATTTCCTGATGGAATTCTAACATAATTCCTGATGAATGTCAGTTTATTGCCAGACTCAACTAGCGTATGATAAGTGAATGCTAAAGCGCAAGTAATGAAATTTAAAAGTCAAAACCTTTGTGGGATGGCTTTTTAGCCGTAACTGACTACAGTTAGCAACCCGACAGGGGGGTAGGGCTGAACTTTGGTAAATTTCTCGCTTAACTGTGTGATTAGTTTTGAGGTGCCGGAGAACGTTTTAGTCGAACGACTGAAAAAACGGGCTATCAAAGAGGGGCGTACTGATGATACCCCAGAAGTGTTGCGTAACCGTTTATCGCCTCCTCATCCCCCAAAGCGCCTAGCTCTGCTTAAAGCGATCTCACTAAACTGAGGAAAAAGTCAAACCGAGGAGGGCTATTGAATCCGTCAGATAACTTTCCTTGTCAATTATTAGCATTAATTGCCTATATTTCCTAAGAAACAGATATTCATCGTCAAGGATTTTTAGCAATGAATTCAGATCAACAATATGTATCGAAGATACACATAGCCCTTTATCCCCGATGGGCTTATACAGGCGGTTCGATTTCTGCAACAGTCAAAGGAAGGGAGGTGACTCTTCAAGGTTATCAAGAACCCAACGATGAAGAGTGGAATTTGATTGTTAATAAAGTTCACACTGCCTTGGGATGTGAACCAAAGATAAAGTTCTGTAAGCTAGATGAGAACCCATCAAATCTGGGCGAAAAAGTAGATAAAGCTCCAACACCCAATCAACCGGCGGCAGAAAGTATCAGGGGCGGAAAAGTAGATAAAGCTTCAACACCCAATCAATCGGCGGCAGAAAGTATCATGGGCTTGCTGAATTTTGTGATCGACGCTAAAAAAGCTCTTGACAAAAAATCAGCCAAAGACATTGAAATATTAAAGAGCTTCTTGAAAGATTGTCAAATAACAATAGAAAAAGGGACTCAAACTGTAGGAGGAGGGGTAGGAGATACAACTAAAAAGGTATCTGATTTGCTTAATGAAGCAACTAAGGGAGTAGGTAAGATACCAGCCTCTCTCAGGAATACAATAATGACTTTATGGGATACAACTTGGCGCGATCGCCTATTCTATAATCTTACCCAAGGCGTTGACCTGGATAAAGCTAAGGATACTGTTAAAAAGCTAAAAGCAGTTTATCCTAGCGAAAAACCTAGCCAGATTGCCAATCGTCTCATTCAGGAAAAAGCAATTTTTTCAACAGCGGTAGCAGCATTGGGTGTGGGAGCCACGATAATAAGTGGTGGTTTAGCTGCACCAGCTACAGCATTAGTTGATTTTTATAATAGCAGCTTACTATTGGTAGAACTTTGCTATCAGATTTCAGTTGTGTATGGATTTGACGATATCGACGATCCAGCACGTCAAACAGAACTTTTAGGAATTTTTAGTCTCGCTCTTAGTGGTACAGAAGCTACCCAACTAGGTCTAGGATTTTTGTTCAAACATACTCCAATTGCTAACTGGACAATTAGCGCTTCCACTAATGTATTCGTATTCAATCTAGTAGGCTATACAGCTTGCCAGTTCTATGAAGCCAAGCTCAAAGGAATGGCTAGTCCAATAACTTCCGAAGAGGATTATTCATCTTTACTAGAAAAAGTCAAGATTTGCTCGAAGGACAGCTTATCACAAAAAACAGTTTTCGACAAAATCGTTGCTCAAACTGCTGTCATATTGCCTAGTCTTTCTGAGGCTTGAGCGGTATAAGGAAAGAGCAATTCTCGGAGAGCGATAACTGCGATCGCCCTTAATCTCCAAAAGAGTGATCGCCCTTAATCTCCAAAAGAGCGATCGCCCTTAATCTCCAAAAGAGCGATCGCCCTTAATCTCACTCAAAGAAACCGGGTTTTTTACCGAATTTACGGTGTGTAACCAAGTATTTCGTAAAAAAACCCGGTTTCTGGGCCCCCATCGTCCAGGACTATTAAACTAGATTTTAGTTGATCTCAATCAATTTCTTTGGTCAAGTGCGATCGCCCTTCATGTCCAAAAGTGCGATCGCTTTTGCCTTAAAAATACATCCAGCTAATAAACTCTTTTATTCAATCGATCGTTTTAAAATTTGCTTCACAGAACCGTACATCTCACTTGTCAACCCGTCTAGTTCATGCTCAATATCTTCCCAACGACCCAATTTACTCGTCCACTTGCCATTAGTTAATTGTCGGGCCGCGTGGGTTGGTTCCCCGTCAGGAGTAGCATATATTGCTATCTTCTCAAAACCCGATTCAAAATCAGAACTTTCACAAGGTTGGAATCCCACCGTTTGATAAGCTTGAATAAAAGCAGCGATCGTTAACTCTGCAGGAACACCATCAGGCCAATAATAGGGACTGTTTGGTTCTAGAGGATTCCACCAACGGTCATCTTCACCAGCAGCCCAAGCAAAACAATTGTAAGCGCGTGTTGCTGGGCTAGTGATGCGATACCCCGTAGCAGCTAGGTGAGGAAATTCATCTTCTTTATACTGTTCCAGCTTGCCATCTATAGCCATTTTCTCTGCCCCACTGTATCCACGCCTCTGCCATTTGTTTGAGCCTGCCACGCTGTTCTGATTCAACAGGATTAGCACCTGTAATCGCTTGCAATGCCCAAAACCAATGATCCGGTTCTTGCTCTAATTCTCGCAGAATCAGGGGAACAACAGCTTGACCCATACCGATAATTCTTTGGTATGCTGGGTGCATTGACATTTTAGTAACTAAGGACATCATACCTGTTTCGCGCCGCCATTGTTCTGCCAGCTCTAAAAAAGTTACTTCTATCTCTGCTGTTTCCCAAATGGGGTATGAGAAAGTATCATTTAGCCCAGAAAAATTGTAGGTTTTTTCCATCAGGTTCACACCTCGCAGGTTCCTGAAAATATTACTATTTTTTAGATTATACCATAGAGGAGCGATCGAGATGAATAACTATATCAATTTTACAATCCACCTAGAAGAACCTACTGGCGAACAATATGCTGACGCACCAGATGACTCATTAGGAGAACTTTCGCATTTTGAATTAGGGCTGAAACTATTTTGCTTTGAATGCGATCGCCCAGTATCAATAGAAATTGGTGAAGAAAAACTAAAAGTTTTTTTAGACCCCGATATCTGTATGCTCCTAGAAGATGAACTCCCCAAAAAAATTAGTGAGTTATCCCAAGGGAAACCAATCAAAATAGAATTTGTTGAAAGTGTGTGCCTTACTCTTGAATTGCAGCCATTAACCAACGATAAAATTAGCTGTAATTTCAAAGAATTTGGATATTTATCTCCAAACCAGTTTACCCTAAAATCCAGAAATCAACACTTTGAACTGAATAAAACTCAAGTTATAACAGAGTTAAAGGGATTTGTCGAACAACTCATAGAAATGGCTCTCAATGGCGGCTATATCACCCGTGAAGAAAAGCAAGAATTCCTGATGCCACTCCGCGAAATTGCGCCTGCTTCGGCTATTTGTTAATTAAGTACGATCGCCCGACCTGTCCAAAAGTGCGATCGCCCTTCATCTCCAAAAGTGTGCGCGAGCGTAGCTATTCCGTAGGGAATCGCCCTTAATCTTACTTCCCTTAATTACAGAACAAACTCGGCTCTACATGAAAAAAACTACCCAAAATCAACGCCAGCTCTTGACCAATATCTCGCTCCCCATTAACCACTTCATACACTCTTTTTTCAGACCCCATAACTCCCACCAAATCCGCAGCTTGTAACTCTCTTTGTTCCATCAAAAACAGCAATATTGAATTAGGAGTAGCTGTGGCTCCCGGTGCATAGTATTCTTGCTCAAATTTTTCAATTAATGCAATCAGCAATTCATATAACTCGTCTTCTTCAGGAGTTCGATCGCGCTGGTGCATTAACTCTTCCACAATAGCCAGAGCCTTCTCATTATCCGCTTCATTTCTAATTATTTTCGGCTGATACAGAGACAATAACTCTTTGTATTTATCTGGATTAAAAGTAAGGGTCATTTTTCCATTTCTCCTTATCATACTCAGCATGGGTGAGAATATATTTGATATAAATTAATTGGCTTTCATAATCAATACTAACTATTAATCGATAATTATTACCCAGGTGGAACAGGCATCTTGCCTGTTCCCAACAAAATCCCTACACACAGATTACGAATCTCGATCGAGCTTCAGCACAGCCATAAAAGCCTCCTGCGGCACATCCACAGTACCCACAGACTTCATCCGCTTCTTACCCTTCGCCTGCTTTTGCAGCAACTTCTTCTTCCGCGAAATATCGCCACCGTAACACTTCGCCAACACATCCTTCCGCAAAGCCGGAATGTGTTCCGAAGCAATCACCTTCGCGCCAATTGTTGCTTGAATGGGAACCTTAAATTGATGACGAGGAATCAACTCCTTGAGTTTTTCAGTCAATCCGCGGCCCACATTATAAGCCTTATCCCGGTGTACGATCATCGCCAAAGCATCAACCGGATCGCCATTAATTAAAATGTCCATTTTCACCAACGGATTTTCGCGATAACCGATGAGGTGATACTCCATGCTCGCATAACCGCGCGATCGCGATTTCATCTGGTCAAAAAAGTCAGTCACCACCTCCGCCAAAGGCAACTCATAAACCAGCGTAGTTCGGCCTTGACTCAGATACTTCATATCCATAAAAATGCCCCGCCGACTTTGAGATAGTTCCATCAGCGCGCCCACATAAGTTTCCGGCGACAGCATTTCTACCCGCACATAAGGTTCCTCAATTTTCTCGCGATACTGAGGATCTGGCAAGTGGCTGGGATTGTCAATTGTTAACACTTCTCCTTTAATTGTTGTGATTTGATAAACCACAGAAGGAGCCGTAACAATCAAATCCAAATTGTATTCTCTCTCCAGTCTTTCTTGCACAATTTCCATGTGCAGCAAACCCAAGAAACCGCAGCGGAAACCAAATCCCATCGCACTCGAAGTTTCCGGTTCGTAAGAAAGCGCCGCATCGTTGAGTTCGAGTTTTTCTAAAGCTTCCCGCAAATCTGGAAATTGGTCAGCATCGATCGGGAACAAGCCGCAAAAAACCATCGGTTTTGCTTCTGTATAACCCGGCCAAGGCTCCGGTGCAGGCTTTTTGACCAAAGTAATCGTATCGCCGACGCGAGCATCAGCTACGGCTTTAATTGCCGCGCCCAGATAACCGACTTCCCCGGCGTGCAGTTCGTCTACTGGAACTTGAGTCGGTGAAAGGATGCCCAATTCATCGATGACATATTCCTTACCCGAAACCATCAACAAAACTCGATCGCCCTTTTTGACACTTCCGTCCATCACCCGGAAATACACAATTACCCCGCGATAAGGGTCGTAATAACTGTCAAAAATTAGCGCCCGCAGCGGTTTGTCAACAGTATCCTGCGGCGGCGGCACCAATTCGACGATCGACTCCAAAATCTCATCTATACCAATTCCTTCCTTAGCCGAAGCCTCAATCGCCCCGCTACAGTCCAGACCGATAATTTCTTCAATTTCCCCTTTTACCCGTTCCGGTTCTGCCCCCGGCAGGTCAATTTTATTTAAAACTGGAATAATTTCCAGATTGTGTCCCAAGGCAAGGTAGACATTTGCGAGGGTTTGTGCTTCCACGCCTTGAGATGCGTCTACCACCAGCAGCGCCCCTTCGCAAGCAGCGAGCGATCGCGACACCTCGTAAGAAAAGTCCACGTGTCCCGGAGTGTCGATCAGATTCAGCACGTACTCCTGACCGTCCTTGGCAGTATAATTCATCCGAGCCGCTTGCAGCTTGATCGTAATGCCGCGTTCGCGTTCGAGATCCATATTGTCTAAAAACTGCTCCTTCATCTCCCGTGCCTGCACAGTCCCAGTCGCCTGCAACAGGCGATCGGCCAAGGTCGATTTTCCGTGGTCGATGTGAGCAATAATCGAAAAATTACGAATGCGAGATACAGGGACGTTAGTCATGTTTTTTATCGAAGAGCTAATCGGCAAAGGATACTTTTTGTTGTATGATTACACAAGCAAGAGTAGAGTGCTTACTTCAACCTCTTACTGGGGATTGAGATGAAACCACAACTGAGGCAAACCTCAAGAGTATCAGTTATTAGCCTTTCAAGTGTCCGATCGAGGCCGGACACCCAAAAGGAAAAAACTTTTCTCTCTCTCATTGTACAGAAAGCGGTTAAGCGGTTGAGGAAAGGTTGGGTGCAAATCAGGGACTGCCAATATCTAGTCCAGTCGGTTGTCATCAAAAGAATTGAAACTTAAGAATTAAAACTAGGATTTTTTAACTATGAGCGAATCAAGAATACCATCCCACAGTTCGTCAGAAAAAGTCGAACTGTCCATCCATATCGATCCTGAACTGCTAGACCAAATTAAGCACTTGACGAATGACCCCAGCAAAGTCATTGAAACAGCAATCAAGCAGTGGCTCAGAGGCGAGCGCCGCGAAGACGAGCTGGCTCTGAGTTTACGCCGCAACCCCCCAGTCCCGCCCCGCGGTGAGTGGAACGACTGAGGTACTCTCGCCCCAGACGGCGCGCGCAAATCTGCAGGCTGTAAAGTTTCTGGCAATGAAATTTCGATCGCGCGGGCGAGATCCTGCAGATTTCGCGGCGAAAGCTACAAGTGGTGGGCGAGTGAACTCGGCTAAATCACAACCTCGGAACTATTCGAGGTGGTGGTTCGCAGCCTCATATTTTGGCGTAATTTTCACATTTGATAGTTAATCGGTGCAGATTCCTAATTTCTCAATCTTAATTTTTATCTTTAAATTACCCAAAACGGCTGAGAACGAATAGTTTTTAGTTTTGAGTTGAGTTCAGAATTAAATAATAAATGTTTTCTGAGTTCATTAATCACTCAATACTCAATAATAGAAGCCTAAAATTTGTGCTAATTGTGAGTTTTGAGCGATAAATGTTTTAATTAAAAAGCCAACAACTTTTTAATTGATTAATAACTCAAAAATTAACAGTAGAAGCATCAAACAATGGGGAGTATTGAGATATTTATTCAAAACTCAAGACTCCAAAATCCGAACTACTTTCATCCCCTACTCTGATGGACTCTAACACAGATTTTCGGCGATCGAGCCTCGCCTCTACAGTTTTTTTTCAAGAGTTAGGGGCAGAATTAGTATTTACCCAAGACGCAAGGGGTAGATATCTATCTTTTTACTGGCAAAAAGCCGAGCAGTACAACCTTACAGCAGAACAAATTGTCGATCGCCCCCTCAGCGAAACCCTGCAACCCATCCCCCCTGCGCCTTATCTCGATATCCTGCGGCGGGCGCTCGAAACCCTCGTACCGCAAAGGTTCAGCTATCCATTTTCCCACGCCGGACAATATTTTCTCTTCGATTTGACACTCACTCCGGCGATCGACTCAAACGGCAAAGCTACAAAAGTCTTAGTTATGGGAAGGCTGCTGTCTGACAAACCCACAGACAGACGGCCAGACTCCCCAGAATTCATGCTCTATCGAGCTTTGCCATCCCTCTTGGACGCCCGCCAACGAATGTCGCTTCCAGCGAGCCGTATCCCCGGTCGATCGCTCCCTCCCTACTCCGAAATCGACCGTAAAATCATCTCGCAAATCGCTCAAAACCTGCACAAAACCCTCGATTTAGCCACCATTTGGCAGCAAACTGTTAACAGCTTGGGTCAAGTTTTAAACGCGAGTCGCTGCATCATCTGTTCCTACAAAAAAGACAGCGAAAATCTCGAAACATCCCCCTTCCTCGCCTCCGAAAAACAGCAAAAATCGACCGCCTCAGCAGCCGAATTACAACAGTCAATAGCTAGCTACCCCTCGCCCCCGCTTTCCCCAACTCAAATCGAAAATCTCCAATCGAAAACTTTTAAAGTAGTAGCTGAATACCGCCAAGAAGCTTACTCTTCTATGCTGGGAGTAGAACTGCGCGCAGCCGAACAGCCAGGGTGGATTCAAACTTTAGCCACCTTAAAACCAGTAGCAGTCGATTACGCCTCCCCCGCCACCGATCCCTTCCACCGCCATTCCGTGCTCGTAGCAGCTACCTCCTATGAAGACCAACCCAATGCACTGATATGTTTGCACCGCTGCGGCAATTCTCCGAAATGGAGTCCTGTCGAACTCGAATTCGCCCGCGAGTTAGTCGCTCAAGTCGGCAGTGCGATCGCCCACGCTACACTTTACCAAGAATTAGAACACGCTCGCGCCGAAGCCGTAGCTCTTTCCCAACTTAAAAGTCAATTTCTTGCTAATACTTCTCACGAACTCCGCACCCCCCTCAACGGCATCCTCGGCTTCCTAAAACTGCTTATGGACGGCATGGCAGATGACCCGGAAGAAGCGCACCAATTTATCGAAGAAGCTTACCGATCAGCAGTACATTTGTTCAATGTGATTAACGATATTTTGGATGTCGCTAAAATCGAAGCTGGCAAAATGGAGTTAGACCTCGCTCCCGTCAAACTCGGTGAACTGTTGCAACAAGTTGAGGATTTTACACGGGTTCAAGTCGAGCAAAAGCGATTGCAATTTCAAATCCAAAAACCCCCTGTGGAGGACGAGATTATTGTGTATGGCAACTACCAACGCCTGCTTCAAGTAATCTTGAACCTCACGGGCAATGCGATTAAATTTACTGGGGAAGGGGGAATTCGCATCAGTGCCGAGGTTATTAAGAAAAAGGTGACTGTTCACAACCAGCAGTTCCCCGGAATGGTGAAAATCCGAGTCGCTGATACTGGCATTGGGGTTTCTCTCGACAAGCAAGATAAATTATTTGAGTCGTTTTTTCAGGTGGATGGCGATCGTACCAGGCAATACGGCGGCACCGGTTTGGGATTGGCTATTTCTCAAAAACTGGTAGAAGCAATGGGGGGTACAGTAAATTTTTACAGTATGGGAGAAGGGCTGGGAGCGACTGTTACTTTTACTGTCCCGCTTTATCAAGAACCACTATGTGAACTAACCTGACGGTCAACTGGGTACAGTTAGACCGCAGGCTTCTTTTTCCTTTTTTGCTCATGCTTTTTTGAGTGACGGAGTTCCCCCGCCACTTTCGTAACTCAGACCAATCTTTCTAATAAGGATCGTGGATTAAATAACTTCGTAGGTTGGGTTGAGGAACGAAACCCAACAATCAAGCGTGGCGTTGGGTTTCGTCCCTCAACCCAACCTACAAAAAATGCAAGTTATTTAATTCTCATTCCTAAGTTTAGCTGAGTTTTCATCTCGATCCAAAGATTCTCCACACAGACAAGAATGCCACCGCTCCGATAATTATTTCGGAACTTTATTTAGGCAGTTCCAGCAATTTTGAGAAGTTCCCTTCGGATCAACAAACAAAACGCTTTTACCCAATTTCCATGCGACATATTTTAGGACGCTAGCGAATTGCCCATGAGCAGCATCAAGCAGGGATTTATTCAAGCCACTCTTAGGATTGCGAATTAAATAACTTACAATTTTAATTGTTATTGTGGGATGGGCGTCCCGCCCGTCCTTTTTGGACGGGCGGGA